>NZ_JACJQM010000070.1:0-28372 GCF_014696655.1 Nostoc sp. FACHB-888
TACAGCTTGTTGCACAGCCTATGCACAATTTTACTGTCTGGTAATTGGGCAGAAAATCTCGTTTCTTTTGACTAATTGCACAGCTTATGCACAGAAAACGCAGTTAAGTTGTGCAAACTTTATACAAGCTGATTGGGCAATATTTCGCTGCTTACGCTAGAGTGCAGTTAGCCCTCAAATATCAGCATAAAAATGGCTTCACATATTAATCTTGCTGTATCTATAGATGTCGGTGGCTCTGGCACAAAAATTATTTATAAGGCTAATGGTTGGGATAAACCACAGTTTTTTTTGATGTCGCCTGAAGTGGAACAGATAACTAAGGCTGATTTTCAACGTTATCAGGAAAATCAAATGTGGAATGGTATTCCTTTACCAGAACACCAAGCCTATCTAGAATGGCAGGACAGCATCTTTATTGTTGGTGAATTTGCGAGTGAATTTGCGGTGGTGGATCGGATTCATGAGCGCAAATACGAAAATGCTTTATATAAGGTACTGGCTGCTGTCGGTGTAATTCTACAAAAACATAATGTCGCTATCAAAAAGCGAAAATCCGAGGCTCCCAAAATCACGTTAAGTTTGGCATTCTTGCTGCCTTGGAATGAATATAACGATCACAAACGTTTCTTTTCGCAATTACAACAGATGTTCAAAGCCTTCAAATTTCGCGGTCAGGCTTGGGACATAACGCTAAGTGAGAATTTTTTGTGCCGTCCAGAAGGGGCGGGACTATTAGGGATTTATACCAAAATCCAAGGTGTGAGTTGGTTTCAACAAAATCAAGTCGCAATTTTGATGTTGGGTCATCGCAACACAACATTACTTTGTTTTGATAAGGGGATACGCAAGAGTGCCGATAGCCCATTGCTGGGGTTTAGTTCTTTTTTAGATGATGTCTGCTCACGGGTGTCAGGCATTGGACGTAACCAACTAGCACAGGCGATTTTTTCCGGTTTATATGAGGCAAGACAGGAAGTATATCGCTATAACGCGCTGGCTGACGCATACACTAGCCATCCCAATTGGGGCAGCTTAAAGCCGATTAAACTGTTAGCCTCGGCGCGGGATGAGTCTTTACGGCAGCGCGAAGTGGAAGATTTAGTTAAGGCGATAAGGGCAGGTACAGAAGATTATTGGCTGCGGTTGAAAAAGTGGTTGGATAAAAATCTGACAACATGGCCAAAGCAAGTAATCGTTGGCGGTGGTGCGGCGGCATTTGTCGAACCGGAACTAGAGGATTATTTCGGATGTACACCTTGTGGAACTCATGAGAAAAAGCTAACTTGGGGTGAACGCGCACCAGCCTACAAAGCAACAAGAGATTACACCAATACAGAGACTAGACCCCATGCTAATTTGCAGTGGTTGTCAGAGATTCAAGAAAAAATTCAATACCTGTTTAAGATTAGTTATTCAGACCCAGAGGGGTTAGCTTTTCGATTAATAGATTGCTTTGGCATGATGGATCAGCTATTGGATAAAACCAAAGAGGTTAAAGGTGACAAGAGCGAAAAAACTGCGTAAGAGTCTGTCACTGCCTCGCTTTCAACCGATGGAAAATACGCCTTTAGCTGTGGTGGCTGATTACCTCAATTCTTTGGAGGTAACTGTTGCTAAGAGATTGCTAGAAGAAATGTTGGTGATGTATTTTCTGCCACGCGCTCAGTATAAGTTTGGGGGTTGCTCACAGCAGCAATTGACAAATTCATATTTAATTTCACGGCGAATGGCAGAAAGTCATTTTGGCATTATGGCGCTGGAGTTGGGGCTAGAGGCGAGTGTTTATAGCTGTGTGTCTGTGCCATTAAATCAGGCTCCAGCACCCCTTAACGACACACCTGGGGATAGCCAGAAGCTATCAGTCGAAACGCCATCAACTGTTGAGCAAGCAGAAACTCCGCACTCAAGTTTGATTGCTGGTGAAGAATCAGTTGATTTAATGGATCAGCTGTTTAGTTGATTTTGATGTTTCAATCTCAAACTGAGCGTTTTCTCTAGTAAAAACATTGCTAACAATAACTAGGTAGGTGGCTAGATGAATCCCATATCTAAAAAACGCTTGTCTCTAACTATGCGGCTTCAGCCTTATGAGGGTGATGTTTTAGCGGAAGTTGTCGATTACTTGAACTCGCTGCCCAAGGATGAGGCACAGCGTAAGGTGGCTGATATCTTGGTGGCTGCTTTCTTGCCAGTGGCGCGGTATTCGAGCGGTAATTTTACAAGAGAGCAGATCCGTTTTGCTTGTTGGGAAGCGCAGGACTCATTGAATAAACACGGCAGTTATATGCGTTTGGCACTGTCGGTGGAACAACCGCAGTTTGTGGCATCACAGCCAGCGTTGCCTGCACCAGTTGTAGCGGTCAATGCCCCAAGCTACAAGAGTAATGCTTTAGAGTCGCCTGATCTCCTGGGGGAAGCGGCTGGTTCAATCAGACCTGCTTCAATAGTTCAAGGTCAGGCTTCGTCTCAAGAATTGGATGCGATTTTTGGAGGAGATTGAGCGAAGAATATTTGAACGATAAGCCGCCGCAGTTTCAGAGGGGTGAACTCTGAGGCGGCTTTTGTCGTGCTTATGTAGTTATTCCGTAGTCTTTTTTGATGGCTGTTGCTTCGGCTTCTGCTTTTCATTTTTGGCTGTCAAAAACTTTCCGCCAAATATGGCGTACTGTGCGTCAGAAAAAGATGGATTAGGGGTTCAGCCGGGATACGCGCAAATTGGGACACGTTGTAAAGTTATGTTACGCAGATGTTTGCAAATGCTTGATTTTACGTTGTTTAATACCAGATTGAGTGTGTCTTCTCTTGTGAAAACATTCCCTAAAAAGGTCGTTTATGGGCAAGTTTAAGGGACTGAATAGCGTGAAGAATTGATTTTAGCGTACAAAAATTTGAATATCCCCTTACCATTTTTGGGCAAGTTAGTAAATTACTAGACTACGTTGCGTAATATTTGTTTACAACGTGTCCCAATTTACAGGTATCCCGGCTGAACCCCAAAATCACCCGGCGATCGCCTAGAACTGGATTGGTGTGTCCAAGTCCCCTTGTAGCTCAAGTCTGCCTTCAATCAAATATTCCCACACTTCACCAGAGGATCTGCGCTCGTAATTATTTGGCGGAGGTTGCATAGTGGGAACCTCTATTTCAAGGTTTCCTTCACCTGCCCAATAATGTCTCCAAATGCGCTCAATATCTTCACTCGACCACGTTTTCTTACGATAAGCAAAACGCATTAAAGAAACGATCTCCATATTTACCCTCGCTACTCTAGTTAACGAGTCTTTGAGAAGCGTGAATTTTCTAACTGAGTTGAGATTCCATTTATAAAGCTCATGTGCTTTTATACAATCTTCTTGAGTAGCAAATGCATAAAGAGCCGACAAACGCGATGGAAGCTGTTTAAAAAAAAGCGACCGGATCTTTTCAGCATCAGAGTCAACATGAGGATCGCTAATTGCAGAAACACAGTAAAAAGACAAGAAACCAGCTCCTGCCGGGTTACTCAGGAATGATAAATAGTTGATTTCATCTTTCAAATACCGATCTTTAAAATTAGGATCTGTGTAAGCAGATGCATAGACTATTGAGGAAATTCCACCTTCAAGTCTAAGATTCTGCCTTTTGAATTGATTATCGAAATCACAAAAAATGAAATATTCAGTAGGGATTTGTTCAGCGTTGATTCTCATAGGTATTGAGCCGAGATACGTGTAAAAACCTGCAAGATGGTCTGGAAAGCGTTGCTATATATACGTTCTATTATTTTTCATGTCTAATGAGAATTTGTGCATGAATGCACTGGCACTTCTGACCCCATATTTGCTTTTCGCCTACCCAAGAGTTTTATAAATACTCTGTGGTAGGAGGCTAATACTTTAGGTTGTAATCCATTGCGTGTAGGAGTTTCAGAGATTTTACGGCGAAAGCTATTTATCGTTCAACCTGTAAAACCTGTAAATAAAGTTAATAAATACTCCAGTTCTTGTAGCGATACATACCCAAGATTTGCGCTCTCTTGCTAATTTTACTTAAAAATGCCTGAACTCTATATATAGTAGGAGTTTCCAGACCATCTTGCAGGTTTTTACTTGTATCTCGACTCAATACCATATATGCAAACCTTAGTGTAGTTAAAAACCATCAGCTTAATGTAAATCATTATACAAATCATGTGTAGTATTTATCGAAAGTACGACACCTGTCGTACTTTTTGGTTGGTCGATATCTTGGCTAAAATCCAGATACATAAGTTTATTTCTCGTTACCCAAGACATCCTCAATCAAGTTCATGAATTCTGACAGACGTTTTGCTAAAGCTTTCTCTTTCGGGGTTTTCGGCTCAATTTGTTGCCATTGCTTCAGCTTAGTTAACGCTTGTTTTAAAAGTACGACACCTGTCGTACTTTTATCCTTGTCAGTATCTTGCTTCGATTCAAAATATCTTTGTACTGTACGCAGGTTTTTGCCAACTACAACTGCTAGAGCAGGCATTAAAGGCTTTTGTCCTTTCTTGGGTCTTCCCTTTACGTCAATAAATCCAGCAGTGCGTAGACGCTCGGCAATCGCTTTCACCTCGTTTGGTGTATAGTCTCTGCGCTGTTCGTTCTCTGCTATTTCTACTTGCAATGCCAAATCTGGTTCTGATTCCGCATCAAATGGCAACATCCTGATAGGAATGCGATTATCTGGGAACTGATGAAGATATTTATCTGCCTGCTGTTCCTTTATAAGTTGAATTGCCGCTAACCGATGCCCTCCAGCCAGCAATCTAGCTTTATTATCTAAAACCAATGGTTCTATTAATCCTAAAACAGCAATTGACTCTGCCAAAGACTCAACGTGCTTTGGATTTAAAGGTCGCGTATCCTGCTCACGGTCTTTAATCTGCTCCAGTAAAACTGTAGAATCTTGGAGCTTTAGGGGTTGAGATTGCCCCTGCCGTTTTTGAGCGACCTCCAGAATTTTATCAAAATTGGTCATGAGAGAATTTCCTTACCCACTGCCTGGTAATCGCTCCAGGCATCAGAAGCACGAGGATCTTTTACCATATAAACTGGAACTCCAAAATTTTCAGCTTTCAGGTAAACAGCCATTCTTCTAATCCAAGTTTTAAACAAGGGTAAGCCAATTTTTTCAAGACTTTCTTTGGCTTTATATCCATCACGGCTGGGGGAAGGAGGAACACAAGTCAGTAAAACTTTAAACCTTCCAGGCGGCAATTCGTTCAGTTCTCCCACAGTTTCAATCAATGCTTCTAGAGCAAAAGTGCTGGGATGTGTGGGAATGATCAGTAAATCACTAGAGCTTGCTAATGCTTTCAACTCATTACTGGCAGGACGGGCGGGAGTATCAATCACAAGATGCTCAAAATCGTTGGCTTGGTCTATTTCGCTCTGATCATAAACATCGAAAGGACTTTTACCACGCTCTGACCAATGCAATACAGAGCGATTAAGATCACCATCAGCTAGTACAGTTTTACCTTTGATAGCAAGGTAAGCTGCCAGATGTATTGCTGTGGTAGATTTTCCTACACCCCCTTTGAACGATGCGATAGTAATAATCATTGCAGTTTCGTCATATTCCAGTCATGATGGCGGATTGTACAGCACAAGAGGCAATAATTAAAGAGAATTTACACGGGTTGGGGTATGGCGGATAACTTATCACCAATGGATGGCTATGATGACTTTTTACGAGAGTTAAAAGAACGCATACGCAACGCCCAAGTAAGAGCAGCTTTGTCTGTTAACCGTGAGTTAGTGTTACTTTATTGGCAAATCGGGCGCGAAATTATCATCAGACAGCAGCAGCAGGGATGGGGTGCAAAAGTTATCGAACGTCTCGCCAGAGATTTAAAAGCAGCTTTCCCAGATATGAAGGGATTCTCAGCACGTAATCTAAACTATATGCGGGCTTTTGCTGAAGCTTACCCAGATGAGCAAATTGTGCAACAGCTTGTTGCACTAATTCCTTGGGGGCATAATGTTCGTATTTTGGATGCTATCAAAGACATAACAGCAAAGCTATGGTATGTACAAAAAACCTTAGAAAACGGTTGGAGTCGAAATATTTTAACTCTACAAATTAACAATAGACTTTTTGAACGTCAGGGGAAAGCTGTTAATAACTTTGATGTTATATTACCCTCTCCTCAATCAGACATTGCTAGAGAGACTTTAAAAGACCCTTATGTTTTTGATTTTTTAAGTTTAGGAGAAGCAGCACAAGAACGAGAAGTAGAAAAAGAACTTGTTAAACATATTACCCAATTTCTTTTAGAATTGGGTGTAGGATTTGCTTTTGTTGGCCAACAATATAATTTAAAAGTAGGAGATAATGATTTTTATATAGACTTGCTTTTCTATCATGTTAAACTACATTGTTTTATAGTGATTGAACTGAAAACTGGTAAATTTAAACCTGAATATGCAGGAAAAATAAATTTTTATCTTTCGGCAGTGGATGATTTGCTCAAATCTCCTGTAGATAGTCCTTCAATTGGTTTAATTTTATGTGCAAGTAAGGATAATGTTATTGCTGAGTATGCACTGCGTGATGTCAATAAACCAATTGGGATTGCTGAATGGCAAACTAAACTTACTAAGTCATTACCAAAAGAGTTACAAACAAAGTTACCAACTATTGAGCAGTTGGAGGCAGAACTGGAAAATTTATCTGTAGAAGTAGAGGATGAAGAATGATTAAAAATATGAATATTTGAATTTGCAAGCATGGAGAAACTAACTGATGATAAATTAGCTTTTTATGATGCCCGAATCAGGGAAGCAGAATGCTGACAAGAAAGAAGTTACGGAAAGATTATGATTCCATTAGAATATTTGAGGATAAAGGAAAAGGTAAGACAGCTTGCTCGTAAATCCGGCATAACAGCAATTGATAGCTGCTACATTAGTCTAGATTTAGAAGCAGAGCGCCCAGATTGGGGATTAATTGGGGGGATATTTTACCCAAATCACCTCGAAGAAGAGATAACGTCTCAAGAAGAAACTCTTACAAAAATTGCAGACAGCCTAGATATTTGGCTGGCGTTAGTTAGAGCTAAGAATGTTGTTGCATCTTTGAGAAAGAAAGCACTCTCAACCAAAAAAATAGAACATATCAGACACTACCTTGATGTTCAGTTCGTTTCATCTACGGCTACTGTCAACCATTAGTAATCTGGCACTTTTGGTGCAGGGTGGTGCTGGCAGCGATCGCCGGGGTATGAGTAGCATTCGCGCAAAGAACCGGGTTAACAGATATTACATGAGTAATACAAGGCTTTTTAGAAGCTGAAACCCTTATTTTACCGTTGAGTAGTTACTCGATAATCAGTAAAACTCAATGACCTTCATTATCGTCATAATCCTTACCTAATAAGGTTTTTAAGCTTAACCAGGTTTTCTGAGCAGAAAAAAATAAAGCTTCCAGTTTTTCTAGGTTGGTCTATTTGGTGATCGCACTTGGGAACACTAATATAAGTAAAGTTCTAAAATATACTTTAATGTCCTCAAGCGAAGCCTTCACCAGAACCGAATTAATAGACCCAGCTTTAGAACTAGCAGGATGGAACCTGAAAGACCCAAACCAGGTAGGGTTTGAAATTCCAGTGGATGGCTATGATGCAGAACCTTGGAACGGCATCACTGACTACTGCTTGTATCAGGCTAATGGTGAAGTAATAGCTGTAGTCGAGGCCAAACGACAAAGCCGCGATCCACGTATTGCTCAAACACAGGTAGAACATTACGTTACAGAAATAGAGAAGCATCAAAATTTTCGCCCTTTTGCATTTATGACGAATGGGCGAGAATTTTATTTTTGGGATGTAGGTAATTCTGCTAAAAGACAAGTTGCTGGCTTCTTCTCGCCAGCAGATTTGGAAAATTTACTCTACATCCGCCAGAATAAAATTCCGTTGAATTTAGTGCCAATTAATACCCTAATCGCGGGTAGAAGCTATCAACAAGAGGCAATTCGGCGAGTATGTGAAACATTTGATGAGGGTCAGCGCCGTGCTTTGTTGATCATGGCGACGGGGACAGGGAAGACGCGCACCACAATGGCAATTATTGACCTGTTTCTCCAGGCGAACCAAAGCCGTAAGGTATTATTTGTTGCCGACCGTGATAATTTGGTAGACCAAGCTTTGACCGATGGTTTTAAGCCACATATCCCTCATGAGCCGTGCGATCGCATTTTCACCCACAACATTGATAAAACCAAAAGGCTTTACACTGCAACGCTACAAACTTTGGCACGATGTTATCAACAATTTACCCCAGCTTTTTTTGACCTGATTATTTTTGATGAAGCCCATCGGTCAATTTTTAACCGTTTTCAGGAGGTAATGGAATACTTTGATGGGCGGATGATAGGGCTAACAGCGACTCCAGCAAGTTTTGTTGATCGTAATACCTTTAACACCTTTCATCGCTTTGATGGTACGCCAACATTTCTCTACGAATACAAAAAAGCAGTTAATGAGAAGTATTTAGTAGACTTTAGCCCATATCAAGCCCAGACCAAATTTCAAAAAGAGGGAATTAAAGGGGCAACTCTCAGTGAAGAAGACCGCAATGCTTTGATAGAGCAAGGTCTTGACCCTGATGAATTGGACTATTCAGGTACAGATTTAGAGAAGACTGTCAGTAATAGAGACACTCTGCGAAAGCAGTGGGAAGAAATTCTGGATGTTTGTCATAAAGATGAGTCTGGACAACTACCAGCGAAGACAATTGTCTTTGCACTGACTCAAGATCACGCTTTGCGGCTGTGTGAGGTGTTTGAAGAAATGTATCCCCAGTATTCGGATTTGGTGCGGGTAATTACTCACAAAGCTGAATACAAGGGAAAGCTAACAGGCAGATTCAAACATGAAGATATGCCTCGAATTGCTATTTCTGTGGATATGTTGGACACCGGAGTAGACATACCAGAGGTAATGAATCTGGTGTTTATGAAACCTGTACAGTCCCAGATTAAACTCTGGCAGATGATTGGACGGGGAACTCGCAGCCAAGAGGCTTGTAGACATTTGGAGTGGTTGCCAAATCGCACTAAGCAAGAGTTTTTGATTATCGACTTTTGGGAAAACGAATTTGAGGCGAAGCCACAAGAGGCAGTGGCGCAAACTATTCCCGTACTCCAAAGGATTTTTAACACACGCTTGGATTTACTTGAGTTGTATTTGTTTGAGCAAGTATCACCAGATTGTCAAGCAGTAATTGCCAGTTTGCGCCAACAAATTACAGAAATTCCCACAGATGCTTTTACTGTTAAAAAGCAACTGAATGAAATTGAGGAAGCTTGGACAGATTCATTCTGGAGTTACATTACTCAAAATAAATTGAAATTTCTGCGGTTAAAAGTTGCCCCACTGCTGCGGTTTGTTCCAGGGGTAGATGTAGCAGCAGCAACCTTTACTAGCAAAATGGAGCGTTTGAAAATGGAAATTCAGACGGAAGGAGCAACACCAAATACTTTACAATCCATTGCTGAAGATGTAAGTCGCTTACCAGATTTTGTGCATCAGGACACCCAAAAGCAAGGTGCAGTGAAGTTATGTCTGTCGTCTCGCTTGAAAAATGCAACGGTGGCTGAGTTGAATCAGGTGATTGCTGCTTTAGCTGAACAGATGAAGAATCGACGGCAACGCCCCAGTATCTTTTTAGAATTAGACTTGCCTGATTTTGTCAAAACCCGTGGTTTCATTACTGTCGGTGAGGGTGGTGAGCAAGTATATGTGGAGGAGTACAAAAAAAGAGTTGAGGAAAAAATCACAGCAATTATTGAGAACCATTCTACTATCAACGCTATTCGCCAAGGTGAAGCAGTAACGGATATGCAACTGATTGAGTTAGAGCGCACTTTGCGTCAAGGTTTGGGTGGTGGTAATATTCAACTTTCGGAGTCTAATATTCGTAAAGCTTACGGGTTGAAGAAGGCTAGTTTTTTAGCATTTTTGAGGTATCTGCTGGAATTAGATGCGATTCCTGATTATGAAGAAGTAGTTAAGCGTCAGTTTGATGAATTTATTAGTCTATGCCAGTACAATGCCAATCAAATTAATTTCTTGCGGGCGGTGCAGAGTGTATTTTTACAGAAGCGTAGTTTAGAAGTAGCAGATTTGTATGAGGGTGCTTTGGCAAGGTTTGGGAGGAATGCTGTAGAACGGCTATTTTCTAATTATGAAGTAAATAAAATGTTGGCTTTCATAGAAAATATAGCGGCTTGATTAGCATCTTTTTAACTTTAAAGTGGGGTTTTAAAATGATAAATATATATATACGGAAACGGGAAATATTTATTTCTTCTACACTAACTCCAGTAGCATTAAGTAATAGAAATAAATTTCGACAACAGGTTATAGAAGCGATAGATAAAGAAATCATAAATAATCATTATACAAAAAATGTAAATATAAGAGTTAATGAGTTTACGCTCAGAAGAATAATAGAAAAGTATTCTGAGCAAGCCGTATATCGCCCTATTGATGATATGCGGTATTATTTTCAATATTCAAAAAGAGCTTTTATTGAACCAGGCTATCCTCCTTTGTTCTACCCAGCAGTTGTAGATAGAAAACGTGCTGCAAATATTAGTGCTGTTTCCGCTATAGGTGAAGGTGTATCTGGGCTAGTATTACAACAGATGTATGGTTGTAGAAAACTAGTACGACCATACAAAGATGGTGTAGATATAGTCATGACAAATGGGCGAGAAACCTATTTAATAGAAGCAAAAGGCTCTGCTACCCCTCAAGAAGAGGATTTCCTAAATAAGTTAGATAATGAATACTTACTACAAATGGTTTGCGAAACTTTAAGCTCTGCTGGCATAGATAGTAGGAGACTTAAAGGGTTTTTAATAGGAGTACATCTTAAAGACGAATTAAATTATACTTGTTATATTACAGAAATAAAAATCTACTAAATAACTTTAACTAATAAAATCAACGGCATAATTTAAGACTAATATATGAATATTTTAAACAATGGTGAGCTTAAAATATATAAACAAACAAAAGTTCTTATTGATGAAATATGTAACTATGAAAGGCTATGCACATTATCAAGAGAAAAAATAAATGCAGATGTGGCAATGGCGATAACAGAAATAGTCTCTATTTATATGCGAGATATTGCTAAACAAAACGATTTTAGTTTATCTGAGAAAAAATTAGTGGAACAGGCAGTTTCAAAAGCAAACGCGATATTTAAACAAAAATTATTAAATACAGAATTTGAAACTTATTACACAATTCTAGATAAATATTTAGAAATAGCTAGGCAAGATTTAACAAGAAAACCCTCTAGCAGTAACAAATCTAGTTTTGCAAAAAGTATAGTGGATACTAAAAGGCAAGAACTTCCACAAAACATAGATATCTTAGAAACTGATTCTTCTATAGAAGTTGCATATGACTTTTTACTGTGTAGATTATTAGAATTTGAAAGAGAAAAGCTGTCTCAAGAATTAGAGTTTAAAAAATTAAATTTTATTAAAGTAGGTTTTAACAATTATATAGAAGGTTTGCTAATATACCCAGAATTAGAAGATGTAGAGGAGTATACAATAAATATTAGCAATTTACCTCAAGAATTTAATGTAAAAGTAATTAATAATTTTCCCGTTGAAATATATCATGAAGATTATGTTTACATAATTGATGATGATGGAACAATATTTGTAAACGTTGAAAATTTAAACAGTGAAAGCTTTTTTATGGCGGGACGATTACTTATAGAATTAGCAATGGCACTATATGGTTAAACTGAAATACAGAGTATGCTTACTGACACCAATCTAAAATCAAAGGTAGATCAACTTTGGGATAAGCTATGGACTGGTGGCTTATCCAATCCTATGGATGCTATCGAGCAATTCTCATTTTTACTCTTCCTCAAACGCTTAGACGAAGCTGAAGATTTAAGAGAACGCCAAGCCAAGCGCCGTAAACAAGAGGATTATCAGCCACAAATCCCCCTAGAAATGCGTTGGCGACATTGGACACAGATGAAGGCTGATAATGCTTTAAGCCATATCAAAAATAAGGTTTTCCCCTGGTTGAAAGAAATGGGTAATCCTGAAAATCAGGAAGAAACCAATGGAATGGATAATTCGGAAAATCAGGAAGAAGCCAATGAAAATAAAAGTTCTTTCAGTCAGTATATGCAAACTGCGGAATTTAAAATTAATAAATCAAGTCTATTAATTGAAGCCTGCAAAGCCATTGATGAGATGAAAATCTCGGAACAAAATCAAGATGTACAGGGTGATTTGTATGAGTATTTATTATCAAAGCTGAGTATCGCTGGCAGGAATGGACAGTTTAGAACACCTCGCCATATTATTCAGATGATGGTGGAAATGGTGGAACCTAAACCCACTGATAGAATTGGTGATTTAGCTGCGGGTACTTGTGGGTTTCCAGTAAATGCTTATCAATATATTTTGGAAAAACACACCAGTCCAGAAATATTGTATGACGACAAAGGACAAAAGCAGCTAGTTGGGAATATGCTCTCTCCTGAAGAGGCGGAATTTTTACAAACTCAGGCTTTGACTGCATACGATAATGATTCTGGAATGACGATGTTACGCATCGGTTCTATGAATTTGATGCTGCATGGTATTGAGCATCCCCGGTTCTTTTATAAGGATACCCTTTCTAAATATTTTGATGATAAACAAACCCTGGATTTAGTATTGATGAATCCGCCTTTTAAGGGAGCAGTTGATCCGGGTGATGCTCATCCGACTCTGGCGGGTAAAAGTAAAAAATCAGAATTGCTATTTTTGCACCTAATTCTGCGCGTCTTGGATATGGGTGGCAGATGTGCGGTAATTGTCCCGGATGGGGTGCTGTTTGGTTCCAGTAAGGCGCACGTTGAAATTCGCAAGAAGATTATTGAAGAAAATCGCCTGGATGGGGTGGTTTCCATGCCTAGCGGGGTGTTTAGACCTTATGCGGGCGTGTCCACGGCGGTGTTGCTGTTTACTCGTGGGGGAACGACTGACCGCATTTGGTTCTACGATATGGAGCATGATGGCTTTTCTCTGGATGATAAGCGCCAACCTGTAGCTGAGAACGATATTCCTGATATTCTGAATTGTTGGCGGCATCGATTTGATGCTGAGTTCACAACTCAAAACGAGGAACGGTTAGCTGAGTTAAAGATGCAAATTGCGCCTTTGAAAGCGAAACGGTTGCTATTGCTCAAGGAAATTAATCGCTTGACGTTTGAAAATGCCGTTGCACCCGCCGATGATGAGCCAACGCGCATCGCTTTGGAAGCAGATAACCAACTATTGGCACAACTGCATGAACAGATGACACCCTTGCAAGCAGAAATTAATCAATTAAATCGTCAGTTTTGGGTGAGTAAGGTGCAGGTGAAGGGGAACAAGTATGATTTGTCAGCAAGTCGTTATCGTCAAATTGAGCAGGATGAAGAATTTTATGATTCGCCACAGGTGACAATGAAGAGGTTGCTGAATTTAGAGGAAGTAATGGCGGCGGAAGTGAGAGAGATGGAAGGTTTATTAGAGTGATATTTAAAGAAGTCAAAATTGAAACACTAGCTCATCCAGAACGAGGATCTTTCAAAATTGGCCCATTTGGAAGCTCACTAAAAAAACATGAACTTGTGAAAAGTGGGATTCCTGTAGCTGGAATTGAAAACGTTCTACCAAACCAGTTTGTATCTTCTTTCCGGAAGTTTATTACTCAAGAAAAATTTACACAACTTGCAGATTATGAAGTTAAGACAGGAGATATCGTTGTCACAACGATGGGAACGATAGGACGCGCTGCTGTTGTTCCAAAAAATATTAAAACTTTAATTATCGATTCTCATCTTTTTCGTATGAGAGTTGATAAATCAAAAGTTTATCCTCCCTATCTATGCTATGCCATCAATGGATATGAAGGTTTAAAGAGACGGCTAGCACAGATGTCTAGAGGTGCAATTATGGAAGGTTTAAATACTACGATTCTAAAAGAATGTAGTATTCCTCTTCCGCCTTTAGCAGAACAAAAGCGGATTTCAGCAATCTTGGGAAAATGCGATCGTCTGCGGCGCACCCGCCGCTACGCCCTACAACTCAGCGATACCTTCCTGCAATCCGTCTTTTTGGAAATGTTCGGACAGGAAACTGCTAAAGATTTTCCTCTCGTAACAGTAGAATCATTAACTAAAATAGGAAAAAACACGCTTCGTACAGGGCCATTTGGAAGTCAATTATTACATTCTGAGTTTTCAGAAACTGGTGATATAGCAGTTCTTGGTATTGATAATGTAGTTCAAAATTGCTTTACTTGGGAAAAACCACGTTACATAACATATAAAAAGTATGAACAGCTCAAGAGATATACTGTTTTTCCAAGCGATTTACTTATAACAATTATGGGAACTTGTGGCAGATGTGCTATTGTTCCTGAAAAATTTCCAACTGCTATTAATACAAAGCATCTATGTTGTATTACGCTAGACAAAAACAACTGTTTACCAACTTATTTACAAGCTTGTTTTCTTAGGCATCCTTTTGTGTTGAAGCAGCTAGGTATTTCAGAACGTGGTGCTGTCATGCCAGGTTTAAACATGAATATTATTAAAGATTTAGTGTTACCGCTTCCGCCTCTACCTTTTCAACAAAAATTTGCCCAAATCGCCCAAAAATTTGAACGCCTCCGCACCCAACAACGAGAAGCCGAACGCCAAGCAGAACACTTATTTCAAACCCTGCTACATCGTGCTTTTCGGGGTGAACTCACATCTTCTGACTTCGATGATGAAGCAGTATCAGCCTTATCCAAGGAATTTGACGTAAAACAGCCAAAACCAAAATCTACAGTTGAAGTTGCTGAATATCTCCGTACAAAAGTCAACCAGCAAGAAACAGAAGCAGTTCAATTAACCTTGCCAGGGTTGGAATAGATGGCGTGGAGATTCGCAACTCCGATAACGGGGTATGAGTATCATCGGCTCAGAAAAGCGGGTTTATAGATGTATACATGGTGAGGTGCTTACATCCTGTGACTGTAACCCTGATATCAGCGCTGTCATAAGTGGCAGGAATATACAGGGCTGACGAAAGCCAAGCTACTCATTTAAGAGACAGCAAAATTACTGCATAAATCGCAGTAAAAGATTACTGAACCTAAATATTAAAATGGATTTTTCCCGTCCCAATCCCAATTAAAATGCTCAAACCGTTTGGGATTCTGAGCAGTGTAACGAACACTGTGCTGAATATTTTTATGACCAAGATAAGCTTGGATGTCACGAGTCGTAGCACCCTGACTCGCCAGATGGTAGCCGCAAGCATGGCGAAATTGATGCGGGTGAACTTTGATCCGAACCCCTGCCGCCAATGTTGAACGCTCGACAATCTTGGCTACTGCATCTGGAGAAAGAGCATTACCGCGTTCGTTGGGAAACACAAAAATGCAGTTTGGGTAGAGTGTTTGCAGTTTCAAGAGAAGTTCTTTTTCGTCCTCCCCCAAGGGATGAAAACCACTCTCACTACCCTTAAGGCGATTAATCCAAATCGTTCCCTCATCCAGCATCACCGCATCCCATTTGAGGTTGCAAGCTTCAGATGCCCGAAAACCGTGGCGAAACATCATTAATAGTAAAGCCAGATCGCGCTCTCGATGTCTGCCTCTAGAACCTGCTGCGGCAACAATCTTGTTCACCTCAGCCAAAGTCAGGTATTCTCTAGATCGATATTGAATATTTTTTTTGCGGATTAGCGGCAATGGTTGGTTCATTTATAATTTATGGGAACTGTCAGGAATTGGGTCATTTTCCCGACAGTTATTATTCTCCCAAATACCTGCTACTTCGTGAACCCCCCACGCAAATTCACTTCAGTTAAGCCACGCTTATCATTCACACCCTCAAAATCCCAATTTCACCCCCATTGATAAGTTTGGCAAATATCTATCCTTTATCTATACAAGGCTTGGGGGTTACTCCAAGTAGTGGCGACTTGATTGCTGATTTTTAACCCTTGGAATAGCTGCTCCCGAAGCGATGGCGTAACCGCCCTTTCCGGTGGCGATGGCGTACTCGCCCACCGGAGGTGATCGCTTCAAGGGATGGGGCATTGATATCAGAGTTGATATCATTTTTGGCACAAGTCAGGCGATGGCACAGGGTCAGGCATTCGGCGATTACAGCAGCGCTCGATGCTACTGATGGAAATATCAGAAAGGTGCAGAAATTGAGCCGTCATGCTGACCTGCGAACGCTGATGATTTATTTTGCATAGCTGAGGCTAAAACAGATTCCAAAACGTAAAGTTTTTCCGTTTTGGCACGGTGAGCCTTTGTCTATTACGTGTTCCTCAGTTATAAAGTAAATATTTAAACTTCAATAAAGCTATTTTTTGTGTATGCTTACTTGTTATATATGTAGTTGCATAATTACTAAAAACAACACTTATAAAGAACATATAATACTTAACGCACTAGGTGGCAGATTAGTTTCTCCTTCAATTATTTGCCAATTATGCGCTCCAAAATTTGATGCTATAGACACAGCACTTGCAGAACAATTGAATTTCATTGGATTAATGCTTGACATTAAAAGAGATAGAGGTAAAAATCCCCCCATTAAAGTAACAGTAATTGAAACGGGTGATGTAATCTCTTTAGATACTGGAGGAAAGCCTGTTCTAATTAAGCCAATTATTAAGGAAAATCCAGATAATGGAGGTATATCAATTACAGCAAGAGATAAAAAAGAAATGAGAAAAATTCTTACCGGGCTTACAAGAAAATATTCTTTTAATGAAGAAGTTGAAGCACTTATCAAGAAATCGAACAAGAGCGAAGAATATTTTGATAAGCCTGTAAATATTCATATAAAACTAGGGGAAGAGGAAGGCTTTCGAGCTATATGTAAGATGATAGTTAGCTTTTATATGCAGAATGGTGGAAACCGACAACAGATATTACACCTTCTTCCTTATATTATGCAGGGTACTCAGGAAAAAATTGTCTGGTACTATTATGCTGATGAGGTAATTAATGCTAAAAGTGCAACTTTTGAAGTAGTACATCGTCTTTTTGTAAAAGCAAGTTCAAATGAAAAACTAATGTATGGTTATGTTGAATTGTATAGTACATTTAAGTTTTTAATTTTAATGTCAGATGATTATATTGGGGAAGATTTTCATCACTCTTATTGTTTTGATATCTTGAATCAAAGTCAAGTAGAACCATCTTTTAATATGAATTTACCAAGAGATACTGTTTTAGAGGTTGTCAGCTTTAGAGAAACTAATTTAGATAAGTTTAAATATGTATTACAAAAGCTCTTACTTTTTATAGATAAAAAACAAAGTGATGATTGCATAAGTAATATAGTTCAAAAAAATCTTGACATGGCATTTGAAAGTCTTATAGAAGGAGCAGTTCCTAGTGATGAAAAATTTCAAATGTTGATTGAAAATTTATCAGAAGATTTTGCTAAATTTTTATATTCAAAAAATAAAGCTTTTCAAGATTCTCAAGAAAAAAATCTTGAGTAGTAATCACTGATTACAGTGATTTAATAACCTCGTGATGTAAGAGTGAACTGGAAGACTGTACGCAAATTAGTCGTGGTTAGTATCCTACGTTATTATAGGAAAGATTCTCTTAAGATGTATATAAATTTACTCTTGCATGATTGCCCCTAGCGAGTTTCAGCGTTATCTACAATCTATCCTTGATGTGTCACTAAAGGATATTCAGCAGGAGGTACGCGATCACTATATTCCAACGCTGGCAGAATTGCCATTGCAGGTACAAACCTATACATCGTCTAAGCCAGACTCACAGGAGTCGCAGGATAAAAAGCGAGAGCAGTTCGCGGTGCTGGAGGGGCTAAGGAAGCACTCTCCAGAGCATGTACTGCTAGTAGGTAAGCCTGGTTCAGGGAAATCGACTTCGCTGCGGCGGTTGCTATGGGAAGAATCGCGGTGCTGTGTAGAAGCAATCGAGCAAGGCAAGAGTGAAATTCCCGCAATCCCTATCCTGCTCGAACTGCGCGGTCTTAGCGGTTCGGTGTTGGTAGCAATTCAAAAAAAACTGGAATGGTGGCTTGACCTGGATGAAAAAATTTTAAGATATCTCTTGCGCGATAGACGATTGTTGGTGATCTTAGATGGTTTGAATGAATTGCCCAATGACAAAGCTTGGCAGGAAGTAGATGAGTTTAGACAGTTATGTGCTGATTTAAAGGTTCCTTTAATCTTGAGCACGCGAGAGATGGGTTCAGGCTCGAATCTGAGGATTCCTAAGAAACTGGAAATGTTGCCACTAACCGAACCTCAGATGTGGGAGTTTGTCCAAAAGCGGTTGTCGGAGACGAGTGGGGAACTGTGGCGGCAGATTAAGGGGCGGCTTCGAGAGTTAGCAGAAACGCCACTGTTACTGAAGCTATTGTGCGATGTTTTTGAGCAGAATGGTGAAATTCCCACAAACCGAGGCGATCTGTTTCGTAAAGAATTTGCGCGACGGTATGAGGAATTTAAACCTGAACGACTCAGAAATGTTTCTGAGGACTCGCGTCGTTCTATGTTCGACCTACTGAGCTATCTCGCTTTTGAAATGGTTCAGGGTGATCTGCATACCGATCCTTGTAAACCTAGTGCTTCTTGGGTCACTATTCCCAAGACTCAGGCAGAGAAAATACTAGCCACTTTTCTGGCAGGCGATAACACACCAGATGTGGCGGTTACGCAAAAGGCTAAAGAGTGGTTAGAGGATTTGGTGGAATGGCATTTGCTCCAAGTAGCTAGTAACCCTGGCCACCTTGAATTTCACCATCAACTGTTTCAGGAATATTATGCGGCGGAGCGGCTAGTACGGCAGTTGACAGAGTTGAATGATGAGGGACTGAAGTATTACTTGAATCATCTAAAGTGGACAGAACCGCTAGCAATGAGGATGACGTTTGTGGAGTCAGAGGCGGTGGCGGTGCAGGTGGTGAAGCTGGCACTGGAAGTAGATTTATATTTGGGGGCAAGGTTGGCGGGAGAAGCTAGGCTATCTCTACAACAGGCTACTGTAAACGTCCTTCTCCAAAAAAATTTCAGCACATCACTCACAATCTGGCTTTTAGAACAAACTCAGTCACAAAGGGCGTTGCCATTCTTACTTGATGTTTTAAAAAATGGAAACTCCGATACCCGTTGGCGTGCCACGCGAGCTTTAGGCAATTTTGAAAATGTGACAGTTTGGATACCTTTAATTGAGCTATTAAAAGATGATGACTCTTCCGTTCGTTACAAAGCAGCACAGTCATTAGGAAAATTGGGTAATGTGGAAACAGCTTCATACCTTTGCCCAGTACTAGATGATGAGGATTGGTCGGTTCGCAGTATTGTTGTAGATGTTTTAGGACAGTTGGAAGGAAGAGCAACTATTGACTGTTTGAAGAATGCGCTAAAACATGAAGATTCTACTGTTAGAAACAAGGCTGCTAAATATCTGGGACAGTGTGCTACTCAAGAAGTAATAGCTTCACTGAACGAAGAGTTGAATAGAGGTAATATTGATACCAAAAGAGACATTTTACAGCTTTTAGGTGAAACAAAAAGTGCTGCGGTTCTTCCCATCTTGATTCATGCTTTATCAGATGAAAATTGGATTATTCGTTCAGAAGCTGTCAGTCAAATAGGTTTACTAGGTATCTGGCTGGATTCAGATTTATTTGACGATGCGGTAACTGCATTCATAAATCTTCTAAAAAACGATTCAGAAACCTTGGTTCGTTCTAGTGCTGCAATGTATCTAGGAGTGATCGGTGACTCACGAGTAGTACCAGTCCTGATCGAGGCTTTATATCAGGATGATCAGGTTGTGCGTTCTTCTGCTGCTTATGGTCTAATGCGATTACAGGATCAGTCAGCCATTAAAGACCTTACTGAATCTCTAAAGGATACAGAGGATAACGTTCGTGAAGCAGTTATCAAAACACTACGCAGCCTAAATGCAGTGAACGCATTACCTGCCCTAAGAAGATTGTCGCAATGTAAAGCGGTTAATGTTCGGCGGGAAGTAATATTCAGTCTTGGATTTCTTGGTGACTCTCAAGACATATCTAGTTTGTACAAAGCTTTGCAGGACAAAGAATTTTCTGTCTGTGTCTGTGCAGCTCATTCATTAAGTCAGTTAAACAATCGAAAAGGAATACCTATTTTAGAGGATGCCCTTAAAACTGGAAATAAAGATGCTCGCGAGCTAGCGATTAGCGGTCTAAAGAACTTTAAGGGAAAAGTTGGTTTGTCCAGTATTCTCACAACAGCATTCGTGGATGATGAGTACTCTATCCGAAAAGCATCTATTAACTTTCTAGAAAGCTTTAAGGAGAGTCAAGAGGTAGTTAGTCAACTCAAAATCGCTCTCAGCAATCAAAATGAAGATATTTGTCGAAACGCAATGGATGCTGCCAAGACGCTAGGCAATGCTGAAGTTTTATCTGAATTGAGGCGACTTGCAGAAACAATCACAGTTGTCGAAAGACCTTTAGAGGCGATCGCTGCTATCCAATCACGCTGTCAGTTCTACAACTACGACATTGCCCGATTGCCGCCCTTTCGTAGTGTGAAAAATTTGCTACATAATAAGCTAGACAACATTATCCAGGAACTTAAAAACGTGTCGGAAGAACCCAAGCGTGTTATTAACACTCAGAACTACTTTGAAAAAGGCACTCATGCTCACACACACAATTACGCAACCGATGAAACTCTAAAACAACAAATTACAGAAATTCGCCAATTAGTGCATCGACTTCAGCAAACCCATCAGCCTACTAACGAAACTCAAGCTGTTGAAATCATTGATATCGAATTTCGAGAAATCCAAAAGACGAACCCAACTCGCTGGCAGAATATCCAAAAACAACTGCAACTGTTAAAACGCCAACTTCTTAATCCAGAACGTCATCTGACTGCAAGCAAAGCTGCTCTTGGTGAAGTTGCTAAACACTATTTGGAAGACAGTGTTTTAGCTAAGGCTCTTATCACATATATTGATACTATGAGTACCGATATTGAGTAAGGAGAATAACTTAATACAAATCAACACGAGATATTGCAACGAATAAAACGAGACTAATCTTGGACTGATTAGAGATTACCAGCCCCTTCTCAAGCAAAAACTGCTGTAAGCGTTTACGTACATTTAATTATTCGTCTAGTGTTGAGCATCATTGAGGAAGGATTGAGTTAGAAGCAAATGCCCCATTGTTATGAAGAAATACGTAACTGCTTTGTGAACGGTATGGCTTAACTTTCTTCTTTCCACTCCTTTGGAATCTTATCTAATCTGTCATTGGCATCCTTTGCAAATTTCAGGCAACCCACGCTCGAAATAACCCCCGCAGCAGCAGTGATAGAGCCTTCTTTAAGAGTCCCAAATAGTAAAAGTCCTGCTCCTCCTACAGTAATCATGCTACACAATAAAGTTGTAAACCAAGCTAAGTTGAAACTTTGATGAGCTTGGCGCAAGCGTTCTTTAGCGATGCTCAGTTTGATTTCTGAATAAGGATTATGGGCAGGCTCAGGATTTGAAGATAAAGAGGAGTTTTTCATTTGATTATCAATAACTTTTGAAATTCTGAGGAATCAACTGGTTGTATGAATTCACAAACCTAATTGGTTGTACGTTTATCACCAACTTGCTTTGTGGTATTACTATCCCGGTAATCTGACCACCAAATCATTAATTTAGCCCAACCCATTGACAGCAAGCATTGAGTAGTTCGTAGTTGGAAAACTAGTCTCGAACATCCAGAATCAATCCAATCACGTTGTAACTCTTCTAGGTCACTACGCCAGTCTACGGGAAGTTTTTTTACAAGCCATGCTGGGAATTTTGGTCGGCGTTTAGATTTTTGAGAGTCACTAAAAAAATCCTTGATTGCTTCATTAAATTCTACGTTGGCGTTCTGAAAATTTTTCCTCGAAGTCTGCAATATTTCAATTGTATCTTCTATCTCACGTTGAGCTTGCAAGAGATTATCTCTGTCGCAATCGTTGCACTGATTATCAGATTTCAGGGTAAATTTGATGGATGAGTCCATCATCTCAATTTTGCTAATAACTCTGTTTATTTCCTGGTCTTTCTGCTCTAAAAACTGTTCTATAAATGTTTTAATTTTGTGTCTGCCACAAAACAAAACTAGAAACGATATTACTACTACTAATGTTGGCAATAGCCATAGCAGTGCTAACACTGGCAATAGCACAATCTGCAATATTATTGGTAGTTTGGGTACGAGTTTTAAAAACTTATCAAAAGATTTCATTCTACACCCCCTCTACTCCCAATTGACCAAGTACTGGTTGCACGAAACTTAATTGTTCGATAAACATTGGTTTCCATCCAGCAAGATGGGCGCGGTATTCCTGAGTTTCTCTAAGCACGCGCTCCCCCAACCCAGTGATTACGTAATACTTACGCCGCGCACCACCAGATTCAGGATCTGTTTCCTCGCCCCAACGGGGTTTAACCAAACCTTTTTTTTCCATTCGATGGAGAGTGGGGTAGAGGCTACCAAATCCTATCTGACGCTTGCCAAGGCTAGCTTCATTAATAGCGTTCATAATTTGCAGTCCGTATAGCTCTTTGCCACACAACGCTGTGAGCAGGTCTTCTTCAAGCGCTGACAGGGTGATTAATTCATCATCGTTTTTCTTATTCATGGATGCTTTGCAAGTTTGATGATGTTGATTTAATAGATGTATTATACAAATCTGATATAGAGATCGACAAGTG
The DNA here is from genome assembly GCF_014696655.1 of Nostoc sp. FACHB-888. Classification (NCBI taxonomy): domain Bacteria; kingdom Bacillati; phylum Cyanobacteriota; class Cyanophyceae; order Nostocales; family Nostocaceae; genus Nostoc; species Nostoc sp. FACHB-888. Next base: position 22,790 of record NZ_JACJQM010000070.1, read on the forward strand.
TATTTTTGTAGAGAGTTACTTAGGGGAAACTGGCGAGGCTGTTATGCGCTCGCTGCCAAGCAACTATCAAAAACTTTACTGAATAAGGTTTTTAGAAATAATTGGATTAGCTATAAGCTAGGTCTGTAACCGCGTTTATACCAGTGTCCACACCAACTTCAACCTAGAGATGAACAATTAATCTGCGAATCGACAATCTATTAAAGCTGAAATTCCAAACCGTTAAGTAACATTGGAGGGCGGTTAGGTGCTGATATTAAAAGAATTGACTTTGATATCATTGCACGATATCATTAAAGGGTAGTCTAGAGAATCGAGCAACTTGAATAATAAACAAGCGGCAACCCTGAAGGAGATTTTCGCAACACCAGTTCCTTCAGACCTCAAGTGGAGGGACATCGAAAGCCTACTAAGAAGTAAAGGTGCTGTTATTACAGAGGGAAAGGGTTCAAGAGTTAGGGTTATGTTAAACGGTATAAAAGCCATTTTTCATGAACCGCATCCAACTGGTAAAAATATTTGCAAGTGTACTGTTGAAGATGTGAGGTTATTTTTAGAAAATGCCGGAATAAGTCCTGAATAACTAATATTAAAAAAAATATTATAAAACGGGGAGTTATAACTCCCCTTGCCAAGCTAAAAGTTATTACATTTTAAGTATTATTTTAATTAATTTAATTTTCCATTGTGATGTAAATTCTTGGAGATGAATAAAAAATAATGAGTTATTTTCTATCAATATACGCACCTAGTTTAATGCTTACAGAAGCAAATACAAATAAACTCTACATCCCTGGGTCATTTTTAAAAGGTATACTTCGTCCAATAAGAGAACAATTGGCTTATTTCTCAGATGGGAATACAGATAAAGAAATAGTAATATCCTGTTCTACAGGAAGCGGTAAGAGTTTTATCTCCTTTTTGTTTATTGCTTATTATCAAAAAATAAAGAGAATTTTTTATAATAGTTTTTATAATGATCTTTGCTCAGGAAAAAGCTTAATAACTAAAAGTAAACTTAACAAGACTTCATTTAGACATGAAGGTAAAACAGAAAAATTAGAACGGGTGAATACCATATATCAGGAATCATTGCGAGTTAATGACTACCACGCTTTTTTTAATGATTCAGCAATGACTATATTGAATAATATATGTCACCATTTAGACAATTTTTATAGAAAAATTGAATTATTTATCCATAAGAATATTAATCTTGTTAAAGAATATAATAGTTTGAAATTGAAAATATGTAGTTATTTAATAGCAGTAAATTTAATCAATCATCATAATAAAATGGGTAAGAAAAAACTTTTAAAAAACAATATAACTAACATATTGAGGTATCCAAAGATATTAAATAATTATTATCTAATTAATTTAAATATAAAAGTAATTCTAGAAAATATTGTAGCGAAGTTAATCACTTCACAATATTTATTGCTCTTATTAGCTAGAATATATATAGGAGGATTTGGGAAAAGCTTGAAACTAGAAATAAAACTTATCTATGACTTAGTGGATGATCTATTTAACTGTGTTCTTATAGCGTCGATACCACCTTAATAAGCTAAAAAAGGATGACAGTATAAGTAGGCAGGCAATTACATATTAAGTTCATAGGTTCAAGAGAAGAGAGCAGGATTAAATAGATGACTATGTTTACTTACAAGGGTTACACAGGTCAGATAGAAATCGATACGGAAGCGAACATTATTTGCGGTCGTGTTATAGATATCAAGGACGTAATTACATTTAAAGGCAAGACTGTTGAAGAAGCTCGTCAAGCATTTGAAGATTCTGTTGATGATTATCTCCAATGGTGTCAAGAATTAGGAGAAGATCCGAATAAACCTTTCTCTGGTAAACTTCCTTTTCGCACGACACCAGAAAATCATCGCAAAATTTTTGTTGCGGCCAATAAAGCAGGTAAGAGTATCAACGGATGGATGGACGAGGTTTTGACTAAAGCTGCTGAAAAAATAATACATACTTAAAGCGTAACTTTCTGCACAATTGCTTATTTCACCCTGTACATAGTAGCTGAAATACTAATGATGCCGTTGGGTGATAGAACTTGCTTGTGTTTGCAGGTATGATCCTCAGCAACTTAGCTTTTCACTCAATCAGCAATTAAGCATCAAAATAAATCGGCTGACCGTTGAAATGGTTGTAAATAGACTCTGGGTTAAACCAGTTTGGCAGTGTACGCTCTGCCTCCTTTAATTCCTCGCCGTTGTCATCAAGCAAACCACGAACAATCTTGACCCTAGAAAGCGGCGTTTTCCCGTTAGCTGAGAATTTTTGAATGAGAATTGTACCCACCTCCGTCATTGCTTGTGTACCTTCTGGATAGCTTGAATTCGTGTCATTATGGGTGATACCAGTTACATGAACTTTTGGTTTCCTAGTGTCTGTCAGATGCAGTTTATAAAAGTTTTCGGCGGGTGAACCTGTCTAGTTTCTGTCTAGATGTCTGTCTGCTCTGTCCATTGCTACATAAGGATTCTGTCTAATTCTGTCCGGTCTGCCCTTCTGCCTGATTAGGGGTAATTTCGATAGTCGAGGCATCTAGCCAGACTAAAGACTTGCCTCAACAAACTCATTAAATAATCGCTTTAATTCCTCGGAACTGAACCGTTGACCCTTTACCTTGAAGTTTGGCTGTATCTCAATAATGACTGCCGATGTTCTGACGGTGCGTTCTGGGCGTATTGCAGCAGTGATTGGGCTAGTCAGGGATATAGAGATTTTGTACAAAAATAAACCCCACCACTCCCCGACTTAATTCTTTCGCTCTCCTCACCGATAAATCATTCATTCACAATCAAGTTATAGTCTATATAACCAAGCATCGCCCCTCTTTTTATCGCCTCATAACTGTTCTTGACGTGCCATTTACTGTACAAATCACTGGCGTAATGTTTGACTGTACTAACAGAAAGAAACATTTCTTTGGCAATCTGTTCAAAACCTAAACCCTGAGCCAGTAAACGCAGGACTTGTATTTGTCGTTCGGTGGGAGAGTCAAGCAAGTTTTTGTCAGCAAAGCTAGGGTCAATATATCTATTTTTATCAAGGTTTTTTAACAGTTTTTTAGCCAGCTTCGGGTCAAGCAGGCATTCATCAAGGTAAGCTCTCTTGATGGCTAGTTCAATCAATTCTACATCAGCACTTTTGAGCATATAAGAATCAGCCCCATGACGAAAAGCTGACTTAATAAAGTCGGAATGAGTCTGATTAGTAAAAATTACCACTTTACTATTAGTCTTTGTTTTAATTGAACGAGTCAGTTCTAAACCACTCATGTCGGGCAATAGTAAATCAACTAACACAACATCAGGGTTGGTCTGTTCAATTAACTGAAACCCCAGCTTTCCAGAAGTGGCATCACCTGTAACTTCTATATCAGGAGATTGTGAAATAGCACCTTTGATGCCTAAGAGAGTGAATATTTCTGGTTCAACAATTACTATTTTCAGCATGATGTTGATAATCCTCTAATAAGAAATGGCTGTTTATTGGCGGACTTATTATTGATGCTTCTGCCGTGGGTGTCCGTGCTGCCGTAGCAGTGCCGTAGGCTACGACCTATACAGGGTATGGATTGCCGTGATTGTGCCGTATGCCGTGTCCACCGAGAAAAGCCCGTAAAACATCCCTTATTATGACCACGGCATCACGGCAGGACTTTCACCAATCAGGCAGGGAATAGCTATCATTACCGTCAGAATTTATCTTCTCAGTCTTAACTAATTCAGCTACTCCATCAATTAATTCTGACTCTGAATAACCAGATAACCTGTCTGCTTTCTTCAAATCACGTAATGTTTTTGGTGTTTTAGACTTCACATTCTGGAAGTATTCATAAATCTTTTTCGCTACTTCAGATAATGGCTTGGGGTGATGAGGGTGAGTAGCAGTTAAATTAAATTCCAGGTCAAACACTCTATCTAGATATTCCTGCTCCGAAGCAATTGAATTGACTTGATTAGATAATTTAGGCATCAATGCCACAACAAAACCACCAACAGAAGCAATCATCACTGGACGGAGGTTTTGATAAGAGACTGCTTTAATATCCAAGTATTTAGATTTAATTTGCTCCCGTTCTTGCTTCCCTGGGATAATGTCACCTCTATTTAAAATTAACTCCAGCACCCCATAAGATTCTTGTTCCCTTCCGTTCTTGATATACCTGTTACCTAACAACAATAAATTCAGACAGAGACGAGTTTGGGCATCCATCTTTTCAATGCCCAAAGCTGCCAGATTAAAAGACTGTAGGGAAGCAATAAACTTAGTATTAAACTCTCGACCAATCAGCAGAACATCAAGCAATTTACTCCCATAATTCCAGTCAGAGTAATGCTTAGTTAATTGGTCAGCAATCACTAACCAATCATCCAGAATTAGAATCAATGGTGGTAAGGATTCGCGCTTTGTTTCTAGTAGTTGCTTACGCTTTTTGTAATCGGTGTAAAAGTTATCAATTACGTCTTTGGCTAAATCTGGGTTTTTCTGATCAAAGACAATTACTCTCTCCTTCTCTCGTAAACCACAGAAACTATCATTCTTAGCACTAATTACCCAAATATCCGCCCTTGGGGAATCCGCCAAAATCTTCTGAATTAAGTAATTGAGCGTTACCGATTTACCGCTTCCCGGTGCGGCGACTAAAGCAGTGGAGCTATCGGCTCTGGCCAGGGCTTGCAAAGTATTCAGGGCAAGAGCTTCTGATGGGTCAAGGCTACCATTCGTATTTTGTTGTAATGTCTGCTGTTCAGAGGCAGTCACTTTATCGTCACCCCTGGCGATATCCTGCATTGACTGCCCCGGTAATGCCCCGGCTGGTTGACCCGTAGCCTGTTGCAGTTGCGCCCGTGCTTCGGCTTCTGCCTTTAACCTGACTTGCTCTTGAAATATGGCTAATTCTTCCGGTGTCATTTTTGACAACTGCGCTGCTCTGACCCGTCGATTCTCTGACCATTGGTGAAACTCGTAGTCTAACTGTGCGGTGTAGCTTTCTTTGTGGAGTCTTAAACCTTCACGAAGCTTGCTGATTAACCAGTTGGCTTTTAGCTCATTCCTTAGTTCGGGTAACATCTGCATCAATCGCCATTCCCTAGCCTTAGACAATGCCAAAGCTCCACCTGTGACCACTACTGCGGCTAGACCCCAAAGCGGCTTATCTGGGTTACTTGCTGGAATAATTCTTAGACGGGTTGCCTTAGTTGGCAGAAAGCTATCACGTTGAAACTCTGGGTTAGCTGGTGTGTAAGCTTCAGCATAAAATTCCGACTCTGGCATTATGTAACGCTTGTTGGGAGTGCAGTACCTTTGACGGTTAACCGGCTTGGTGAGCGTTGAGGGGATGAAGCAATATTCAACCAAACTAATTTGAGTTCCTGTAAATGACTTTGCCCCACAAATTAACCCAATGGTTGCCAGCACCCCCACAGTAATATTGTTGGCTGTTCCTGAACGCAAGTATTCTTCAAATTGTTTGCGTTTCATTGGTTTGTTCCCCTGACGATTGCTGCAATCACCAACAACACAAAAGCACCTACCCCAATCAAGCCC
>NZ_JACJQM010000071.1:0-28371 GCF_014696655.1 Nostoc sp. FACHB-888
TTTCGGTTGAGGCTGAAACGACGGTAACTCAAGGTTTTTGACAATTGACTTTACAAAACTTTACAACGTGTCCCAATTTGCACGTATCTCGGCGGATACCCCTTAAAGCCAGCAGATTATTCTCCATCCACTTTTTTTAAACTTAATTTAGGATGAAATTGTGGATTTAAATTTCAGACTTATGGTAGATTCTAAATTAGAGCAAACTGTGTTAATAGATAGTGGTCATCCGAAAAATCTAGTCAATATCATACTTTTGATATTTACAATCAAACTTACAATTATCTATAAAAGCGAGAGAGTATTTTTACAAGTGCGATCGCTTACGTTTAACTTTCTTAAACTTCTGATTAGATTGCAGTTTCCTAATGTTGAGGAAATTACAAGTAAGGAACTAGCTCAATTGCTATTAGATTCTGCAAAGCCGCGGCCATTAGTGCTAGATGCACGAAGTCAGACAGAGTATGCGGTGAGCCATATCGAAACAGCAGCGCATATAAACGCTCTTTCACCTGACTTAGCAGAACTTTCAATAGTTTCAAAAGGCAGACCAATTGTCGTGTACTGTGCTGTTGGCTATCGTAGCGCCAAATTAGCCCAGCAGCTCGATAAAGCTGGAATGAAGTGCATTTATAACTTAAGCGGTGGAATTTTTGAGTGGGCAAATGAAGGAAGGCTCATTTTTAGAGACGAGCAGCCGACACAGCTTGTACATCCTTACAATACAATCTGGGGAAAACTGCTGAAAGCTAGTTACCATGCTCAGGAGCATTGAAGTTTCTGCGATCGCATTTCGATAATTTAATTCTTCCCTGTAAAAACCGCTTTCAATTTGTAATATTTTATTATAAAATCTATATACGTGTTATGTTCATAAAAAATAGCTTCCGCAAGCCATATAACTTGTTCAGAAGCCATGATTATAAAATGTAAACAACTAAAAAAGTTGTACAATTTAAGCGCCTACAAGCACTATTCTATCGTTAGCTACTCAGAACTTTTGAAAAAACAAAGTTGTACAATTTCATCATATTACCATCCAAAAACAAATAAAAAAGTTGTATAATTTGGTAAACCACTTCCCTGTAATAATTTGGGAATATTTGCTTCAAGATTTAGTGGTGATGCCTACGGCGGGCTGCGCCTACGCATTCCAAGTACAAAGTTGAATCAACAGCTTGAGTTTCGAGAGATGCGATCGCACTGCCAAATTCCTTCTCCTGTCAATCTGCCCAATCTTTACACAGCAAGTATAAGATTAACTTGAAAGGTTTTACTAAGGCAAAATGTCAGGCGATCGCATTTTGTTTTCATTACTTTTTTAATAAATTGGGAAACTTATTTGAGTAAAGCACTTACTTGGCATCAAATAATTTTATACTTTCTTGATGCTGGCTGGATAATTACTACCTTTAAAGCGCTAAAACTTTATACTCTCAAATAGACTTTACATTTTTACTATTTTTTTTGAAAACGTATTCGTTTCCTTCATCATCTCTTGAATTAAAAGTCATTGGTAATACCCATGAATTAACAGATTAAGTGATTGATATTAGAAAAGTAGTTGAAAAACCGAACTTATCTAATATTATGAATAAAAAATGGGCTGTTAAACGACTTACAATCAATCTCACATCAAGTGAAGCAGAGAAGCTAGAAAAATACTGTTCAATGACTGGCAGACCTGCAACCGATGTAATTCGGGAATTAATTCGCTCTCTTCCCATTGAAGATGAAGAGTAAAAAACTTAAAAGAAATTACAATATATAACTGGACTTTAGACTAAAGTCCAGTTCCAAACAACCTTTTAGAAAATAAGGAGCTTTACTCCTTACTACGAACTTGCCTATCCTAGCAACTAATTTATGCCCCGCAACTTGCGAGTATTATCAACTAAACTCTGAGCAAATTGATCAAATCTTTGGGAGAGTTTTTCATCTACTAGCTTGCCTTCAGGGCTGAACGCACCCCAAGCTTGCCCGATCGCAATTTGTTCGGGAATCACCCAACCATGTACCCAACGGATAATCAGCCGGAGGTCATTTAGGGCGTTGCTATTAGACTGGCCACCCAAGACGCTAATCAATCCTGTCACTTTATCAGACAGTTGATCAAAGCTCATCAAATCTAGAGCATTTTTCAAGACACCACTAACTCCACCATGATATTCAGGTGTCGCTAAAATTAATCCATCGGCACGACTGACAGTATCTTGCAAGCGCTGAACATCTGGGTACTCTGGATATTCCTTTGCGCCAGTGCAAAATGGTAGTTGCAACTGCCGTAAATCCAGAATTTCCACCTCTGCACCAAGAGCTTCTACCCTTTGTACTGCTATTTGTAAAGCAAGCTGAGTATAAGAGTTGGGTCTTAAACTACCGCCAATACCAATAATTCTCACCATAATTAACCTACAAACTATTAACTCGCTACTATCATCAGATTTCTTAAAAAGCGGAATCGTTATGACTATGTTGATATTAGCGATTTGTGTCGGAATGTGTCAAATTAATATTTAGCAAGAGCTGAGGTAACCTCTGGTAGAGCTTGCGCTTTAAACTCCACTCAAAATCTCTGAGTCAGTTGAGAGCAATCAGTGTAGGTTTTTTCGCGTAGCGTCTCCAAAACTTGCCCACACTATGCTGAAAGAGCAACCTCCTGCCTTCTGCGTCTTGCCGAACGTCCTCATGCCTAACCGGAAGAAACTTGGGAATGGTTTTGTGTGGAAGTTAGACTAGATAAGAAAAGTGTAATTTCCAGTTATTACAATTTTTGATAGAAAAATAGGCATAAAACCATAGCTCAACTTGTGCCAGCAGACAAAGGGTAATTATTATGACAAATTTGGGAAAAAAAGCATTGATAAAAAGGCAGTCATCAAAGCGCGTTGCTTGGGTTAGTGCGTTGGCGCAGCCCGCCGTAGGCATCGCAGCTAGTTTGATTATGTTACCAGGAATTTTTGGGAGTACTCCCGTCTTGGCACAAAAGGCAGAGAGCAACTCTATAAACTATGGTCAGTTAATCAAGAAAGTGAAGGCGGGAGAAGTTGAAAGAGTAGAGCTTGACGAAACCGAACAGCTAGCAAAGGTTTATCTCAAGGGGCAAAAAGATAATACACCACCTCAACAGGTAAGACTTTTGGCACAAAATGCAGAGTTAATTGACATTCTCAAAGAGAGGAATGTTGATTTTGGTGAAGTTTCTTCTGCTAACAGTCGAGCTGCTGTTGGGCTATTGATCAATCTCATGTGGATTTTGCCATTAGTGGCTTTAATGCTATTGTTCCTCCGGCGTTCTACTAATGCTTCTAGCCAAGCGATGAACTTTGGCAAATCCAAAGCTCGCTTCCAAATGGAGGCAAAAACTGGAGTGAAATTTGAAGATGTAGCCGGGGTTGAAGAAGCTAAAGAAGACCTCGAAGAAGTTGTTACTTTCCTGAAACAGCCAGAAAGATTTACTGCTGTAGGCGCACGCATTCCCAAAGGAGTGCTGTTAATTGGCCCTCCTGGTACTGGTAAAACTCTACTAGCAAAAGCGATCGCAGGTGAAGCAGGTGTACCATTCTTCAGTATTTCCGGTTCAGAATTCGTGGAAATGTTTGTTGGTGTAGGTGCATCTCGCGTGCGCGACCTCTTCAAGAAAGCCAAAGAGAATGCGCCTTGTCTAATATTTATCGATGAAATTGACGCAGTAGGCAGACAACGGGGTGCTGGTATCGGTGGCGGTAACGACGAGCGCGAACAAACCCTCAATCAACTGCTCACCGAAATGGATGGTTTTGAAGGTAACACAGGCATTATTATTATTGCTGCCACTAACCGCCCAGATGTTCTAGATGCAGCGCTGCTCAGGCCAGGACGCTTTGACAGACAAGTGATGGTGGATGCACCGGATCTCAAAGGGCGACTGGAAATTTTGAAAGTCCACGCACGGAATAAGAAAATTGATCCTAGCGTATCATTAGAAGCGATCGCTCGTCGCACTCCTGGTTTTACTGGCGCAGACTTAGCCAACTTACTCAACGAAGCTGCCATTCTCACTGCTAGGAGGCGCAAAGAAGCTGTCACCCTTTTAGAAATTGATGCTGCTGTCGATAGAGTCGTTGCAGGTATGGAAGGTACCGCCTTAGTAGACAGCAAGAGCAAGCGCTTGATTGCCTATCATGAAGTTGGACATGCTTTAGTTGGCACATTCCTCGAAGGGCATGACCCTGTACAAAAAGTTACACTCATCCCACGGGGACAAGCACTGGGATTAACTTGGTTTACTCCCAACGAAGAACAAGGGTTAATTTCGCGTTCCCAACTCAAAGCCAGGATTACTGCTACTTTGGGTGGTCGCGCCGCCGAGGAAATTGTTTTTGGTAAGCCAGAAGTGACCACAGGTGCAGGCAATGACCTACAACAAGTTACAGGAATGGCGCGGCAAATGGTGACACGCTTCGGGATGTCAGAATTAGGCCCATTGTCACTAGAAAATCAGAGTGGAGAGGTATTTTTGGGACGTGACTGGATGAATAAATCAGAATATTCTGAGGAAATTGCCGCCAAAATTGATTCACAGGTGCGCGAAATTGTTAACAAATCCTACATTAGAGCAATAGAACTGTTGCAAGAAAATCGCATAGTTTTGGAGCGTTTAGTAGATTTGTTGATAGAACAGGAAACAATTGAAGGCGATTTATTCCGCAAAATTGTTGCTGACAATACCCAGGTAGCCGATGCACAAATAGCTGTACCTCATTAAGAAATAGTTGATCTCCTTACTACATTGTGGCGGAAGTTTACCTAACTTTAAGAAGAGGATTTGCGCTGTGCTGTACTAGTGAAAATCCAAATATTCTTCCCGGCTTTTTCCAAAAGTCGGGAATTTTTTGTGAAAAATTATTTTTCATAATGTAGATGCATTCGCGTAGCGTCTCGTAGAGAAGCAGCTTACCGCAGGCTACCGCAGAGGCACAGAGAACGCAGAAAAAATTTTACGAATTTGGTATTATGTGTCATTCCGTAAAACTCTAAATGACTGATTCCTACTTTCCCATGTACGAATATCCAAGTAGAGTTGTGTCTGGTGAAAGTAAATTTCTTCATAAGCAAGCCGTAAACTACGCTCAAGACTGTTCGGTTCAACATCAGCAGCTTTGTTAGAACCAAGTGCTTTGCGTAAACCAAACGACAGAATCTCCACCAAATGATGACCACAACAGATTTGCCAAGGATCGTAGTTATTGTTTTTCAGACTCTTTAGCCGTTCTTGCAGATTTTTTTCATTCAAAGAGAAAGCTTGGGATTTATTCTTAATCTCTTGAATCATCTTGAGTTCATCAATTTGCAGAGTTTGCTCATCAATGAACTTGCTAAATGTAATACCCTCAAAGGTTAGATTTAATCCGTCACATTTAGATATCCAAAGCAAATAACCTACGGACATCCCATTTTCAATTAATACTAATTTTACATCTCGATTAAACTGAGCAATTTTCTCTTCAGAACCAAATTCAGCAAGTACTTTGTTAAATGCTGGTGAGTTAATCAGCATAGTTTCAAGGTCATGGCTGTCCGTGTAAAGCAGATTAAGACTGGTATATAACAAAGTTTCAAGGCGATCAAAATCTGCATCAACAATCGCTAAAACTCCCTGAAAATTTGATTGTTCCAAAGTTTTTAAAATTTCAATAGCACGCTGTTTACTAGAGGGTTTTCCTGAAGTTTCAACTAACTCACAAACTAATAGGTCAACAAATCGCTTATAGAAAGTTTTATCAGAACTTCCTTCCACTAACAAAAAAGTTCCAGTATATGTGCTTCGTCGTAATCGTATTTGGTTAGCAACGCGGTCAACTGTCAGAAAATCTCTCACTTTTGTGGCCCTTTCAGTTCAACCGTCAAATCCCAGCGATCTTGAATAATATCTGGTGAATGAGTAGCCATTAGTATATTTAAATCTGCAAGTTGCGTAATGTCTTGTAAGTCCTTTAAAAACTGAACCTGCCATCCTACATGAAGAGATAATTCAGGCTCATCAATTAAAACTAGAGAGTTAGGCTGGACTTTAAATAAGAGTTCATATAGAAGAACTAACTCATGTTGCTCACCAGATGATAAATCTGGTGGTAAAAGAGTTTTTGAATTAGATAACGATGATTGATAAAGTGTTGTAAAAACAAATCCTTTTTCTTTACTAAAATTTATTTCTTTGTAGGAATAGGCAAACTTATTATTAATAATTTTCCTTAGCAATTCGATTTTACTTGCAATTTCAGCAAAAACACTCAGCTTTTTTTCCACATCTTCAACATATACCGATAAAGCATTTTTGGTGCTTTCATCTATATCTTGAGGCTGGATTTGAAATTCTGAATCTTCATCTTTATCCAAAAGACCTACTTCTATTAGACGAGAGCGATTTGCTTCAAGTTCGTTTAATTGATCTCGAAGTTGTTCATCTGTTAAATCTGCGGATGATTGTTGCTTCACTACTCTAACTGGAAAAGTTCTGTCAAGAGATTGAGATATTGTACCGTATTCCTTAAATTTATCTTGCATCAGTTTAGCAAGTTCATCAGAATAGGCAGACACAGTTGACAACATTGAAGGTGTTTCAGCAGACCGTCTGGAAGAACGGTTAGGAACAAAATTAAGCAACCGTTGTGACTCAATGAGGCGAATATTAATATTGCTTTGCAATTTTTCTAGCCAATCAGGAATGGCTTCTTGTGACTTCAAGTTTGAGGACGATAAATTATCAACAATTTCTAGAGCTTGTTCATAAAAAGTAATTGCTCCAATGTGATTATCCAGCGATTTTAGAGTATAAGGCATTTCTTGTATAACAGAATCTTCAAGTACAATCGGAAATCCTCTATCAGAGCGAATCTTTGGTGGCTTTAGAGAAAAATAAACTGCTTCTGAATAAGGCTGATAAAATTTGAAAACAATGTTATTTTTTTCCGCATTTTCTGAAGTTTCAGTATTTTTTATAATTTCAATCCTACTATTATCATCAAATTCAACTCGAAAGTCTTTAAATGGGATAGCTCTTAGCTCTACGTATCGAGAGTTAAAAAAACTATTTAAAATTCTTAAAATCGCTGTTTTTCCAAAACCATTTGGGCCATGAATAATAGTGATACGTTCATCTATATTCAATGGAATCAAATGGTCAAAGATTCCAAATAAGCCTCTGATAGAAATTTGCTTAATTCGCATAGTCATTTAGTCCTATAAGAAGCATTGGCTTCATGACTTTGATTGTAACTTCTATCTTTCTCTGGAAGTTCCCAGAGGGTAGCCGACACATCCTGCGGGATATTGCTACAGATTTTCCCCTGTTTAACTAGGTTGTTGAGGCTAAAATCATAATAGTTGCGCTAGTTCTAACAGCGATCGCACAATCAGGCATCATTTACCTCTAAAGTGAGTTAAGCAATTGCTAAAGCTTTTTGGTACAGTATTCTAGAAAATCGATATCACGAGAATAGGCGATCGCTCATTGCAATTGCCAGTTTATTGCTCAAAATTTAGAACGCAGTTGCTATGATCAAACGCCTGCTTGTGGTAGAATCTCCCGGAAAAGTCAAAAAACTCAGTCAAATTCTGGGTTCGGATTGGAAAGTTCTAGCCAGTTGTGGTCATATCCGAGAACTCAGCAATGAAGGGGACGATTCTTTGGGCTTCGTCATGGACGGCAGTAATGTTAGGTGCAATTACGTCCCGCGTGACCAACGAGCGAAGGAAACAATTCAGAAACTTAAGTCTGCGGTGAGGCAAGTTGATGAAGTTGTCTTAGCAACTGACCCAGATAGGGAAGGTGAAACAATTGCTTGGCATCTCAAAGAAACGCTGGGTTTAAAGGAACCGAAACGAGTAATTTATACTGAGATTACAGCATCGGCGGTACAGAGTGCGATCGCTAATCCCAGAAAGCTAGACCAAAACTTAATCGGTGCTGGGCTGTGCCGAGATTGCCTAGATAAGTTGGTGGGTTACAAAGGTAGCCCTTTAGTTTGGGCATTGAATAACGGTGCTAAGAGTGTTGGCAGAGTCCAAAGCGCCACGTTGCACCTGATTTGTCAGCGAGAAAACGAAATTCTGGCTTTTGTTCCCCAAGATTACTGGAGTGTCTGGGTAGATTATGCTGAAGGATTTCGGGCTTTTTACAAAGGGACGGTCGATTCTGCAAAAGATGCAGCAGACCAAGAAACTGAAACTCACGATGACGCGAAAGTAGGTAATAGTCCAGAAACACCGGAATCTAAGCGCGTTCTTTCCGAAGCAGAGGCTACACGTTTAGTTGAAGAAGCACAGCGACATCCTCATCAGGTTATTCATTTTGAAGGAAAAATCGTCAACCGCCAGCCACCTCCACCATTTACAACTTCCAGCCTTCAGCAAGCAGCCGGTTCAAAGCTGAAGTTTGCTCCCGACAAAACCATGATTGTAGCCCAAAAGCTTTATGAGGCAGGGTTGATAACATATATGCGAACAGACTCAGTAATGCTGAGTCCAGAATTTTGTGCCAGCGCTCGTAAATGGTTAGAGCAAAATGATCCGCCGAATGTACCGCAGCAAGTCGCCAAGCATCGTAGTAGCAAATCGGCTCAAGAAGCACATGAAGCGATTCGTCCAACGGATGTGTTTCGTCCCTCAGTTCAATTGCGTTTAGAACTTCCTGATGATGAATTTAATCTGTATGTGATGATCTGGAAACGATCAATTGCTTCTCAGTGTCGTGCTGCTCAATTGCGTAAAACTCTGGTGATTACTCAGTCTGGTTCTCTACTGTGGTCAGCCAGAGGGCAAGTAATTGAATTTTACGGTTATGCCCGGTACTGGAATAATCTCAGCAAGGATAGTGTTTTACCTTCATTACAACAGGGACAAGCATTGAAGCTGGAGAATGCGGGACATGAGCAGAAGCAGACTCAGCCACCACCCCGTTATAGCGAACCAAAATTAGTGCAACTGATGGAACGTAAAGGAATTGGTCGCCCAAGTACATACGCTCCTACTGTTGCTACCTTAAAAAAACGAAATTATGTCGAGTTGAAAAAAGACCATCTGCAACCGACGGCGTTAGGGTTAGAAGTTGATGCATTTTTGCTCAAAGCACTGCCTGATTTACTAGAGGCGGAATTCACAGCGAAAATGGAAGATGCTCTTGATGCCATTTCTGAAGGAAAAAACTCTTGGGAGCATTATTTAACTAGTTGGAATCAAAATTACTTTGTACCAGCGCTTTCCAAAGCTAAAACTGTAGTTGCGAGTTCCCCAACAGGTAAAGCTAATGTGATAACTGAGCGCAAATATGAAACTTCTAAAACGCGATGCCCTGAATGCAAAAGTTTTCTCGCCAAAATTCCGAGTAGTAAAGTTAAAAAGAAATATTTTCTCAAATGCATAAAAGGCTGTGATGTTGTGCTATTCTGGAGCGATTTTAATAAAACTTGGCAGCCACCACGAACTAAAGCAGCGCAAGCTGAGAATCAGCAAAAGCTTCCCGTCAAAATAACAGCATATCCCTGCCCGGTATGTAAGAAACCTCTAGAAGAGTACAGTTATATTAAAGAGGGGCAGAGTAAGAAAATGTTGCGATGTTCTGACCCACAATCGCGTAAAGATACTAAACATAAAGATGTGGCTTATTTCAGTACGCAAAAAGGGTGGTGGAGTCCTAAGTTTGGGGAGATATCAAAAATTTAACTAATTTTAGCTATTAGTGTTGCAGGTCACTACATTTAATCTTTTACTTACTCAGTTTCTTTGAAAATATCCTCATCATCTTCAATTTCATCAGATTCCTCTTCGTCCTCCTCAGAAGAGTCAAGCAAATCTCGAACTTTAGCAAAGGTGTCATCTGATTCAGAAGATTCCTTTATCTGCTCATCAATAAAATCAACTTCAGGTAATATCACATGAAACTCTCTTCTCCAAGTTGAAATCGAAGCTTCATTCCAGCTGATCTCGTTACTGACATCATCTTTAGTACGTTTTATCAAATCTCTCACGCCATCAGACGAATCCAACAATATCATTTTGACCAATTCTATACATTTTTCAGTTCCAGTTCCTGTAGTGATCATGGTTAGCTTTTCATTTGGCCGCACTAGAACATTAAACCAATGGGGTGCATTCCGGCAGAAAAAGCCATCTTTATCCATTTTAGTAATACTAAGCGATACGGCATCAAGAATCGCTGGAATACGGTACTCTATTCTGATCTTAAGGAGGAACCTTGAAACAGCAGAAAATAGAATTTTTTGTCCTAGTATTGTATACAGAACGTTAGAATCTCGTAATTCTTTTATACTTGTTTTTTGAACTGCACTTAATCGAGATTGTTCAGGTTGAATAGGGATATTAATACCTACGTAGTTAAGCTGTGATACCCAATCCTTGAATGGTTGAAGTTCAGTAAAAAACCACTTAAGCAATGCTTTTGTGCCTATTACAGGAAGTTTAGGATGAGACTCATAATAGGTTGCTAGAGCTGTATCACGTTCTGTTAGTGAATTAAATGATTTCTTTAAAGCTTGCTTCTGATAATCTTTCAATAGTTCAATAGTACATTGGCGAACCAAATCTAGAGTCGTTAGGTAAGGTTCTGATTGAGTCAAATTCCTTGACTTGGAAGACCATTTAACGAATCTATCTTCAAGCACTCCTTCCTCTAAAAGCTTTCTAGGAATCAATGCTGATATTTTACTGTCATCAAGCAATAGTTGAGTTTGTTTATCGATTGATTTCGCAGTTTTGTTTATAACTGTAAAGATATTGCGAGTTGCTTTAATTATCTCATCTCTTACAGTTTCGCTTGAGTCTGCATGACCCACCTTGCCAAGATCGCGAAAGACTAGATAAACCACTGGTATATCAAAGGTTTCTGAGCAATTGAAATTTTCATTTATTTGTTGAGGATTTAAAGGCTCTTTTCCAGTATGGGCATTCCAATATCTCCTTAGTGAAAGAAGTCTATGTTGACCATCAATTACAATTCTAGCTACATTCTTATATAATTTTAAATTGACCCATTTTTCAATAGGTTTTCCGTCGCTACTAACTGTAGAGAAGTCCCAAAACTCTCTTTGGTCATTCGAGTTGGGTAACAGTACGACAACAATTGAATTAAAAAAGCGAATTCCACCCTGTGCTAAGTAAGAAAATATTTCTGTATTCGCTCTGTTTTCATCTAGTTTCCTCTGAACTCGTTCCGAGAAACTCCAACTGCCTTGAATTTCATCAGCAAATCTAATATTTTCAACTGCGTCACTTTGATCAAGTGTTGTTATAAAGTACCTAACATCACCAAACTTACCACTGATTGCCTTATATTCAATCGTCTCTGGAGACTGATTATCTAGTTCCATTTTCTAACTCCTCTGTGTATTAAATTTAGGCTGACATAGTTGAATTAATAGGCTTTCTAACTCTCTAGAAATATTTTTTGGGCAAGGTAAACAAACGAATAAAAATTCATCATTGGATCTTAAGCTTGCGTACTTTAAGAAAAACCCATCATCTCGCTCCAAATGCTGAATGAATCTATCTCTTAAGTTACTTGCAGTGCCAATGTAATCCGGTCGTTGGAGAATGCTACATGAGATGAGAAGACTTTTTAAAATTCTTCGTTCTTTAGGCTGAGAAACAGCTTTGATAAATTCATCCATTTTTGGAGACAAACCAACTGACTCTCCACAAGTATCGACAATGAACTTGCTTCTATTATCTTTCTCAGAAAACTTTGTTTTAAATACCGTATTTTTCATACGAGTCTCTATATGGTCAGATAATTTATTTTCTAAAAAATCAAATGCATGATATAAGGCATAAATACCTGATGTTTCAGGAAGATAATCTGCGGCAGATATAGTTGCTGTGACTACAGTAAAGTTCTTGAAAAAGTTGTCGTGGACTGTTTCTTCCATAGATAGAAATCATAAAAAATTTAGATCAGAAAGCTCCGTTCCATTACCATGAGCAGAAAGCTATCCCTTTCCTCAACACCTGACATTCAAGACGTTATCTATTCACGCCTGAAGAACAAGAGTATATATATCTCAAAGACACACGATGCTCCTAAAACAGAATATAGACTGTTTAGAGGTTGTAATGTGTATTTAAGCACAAGTAACGAGCAGCTAGAAGCTGGTGAATATTAGTCTATGTATTTTTAACACAATTGATTCACTTTAGCCGCAAGTTCTGCGATATTCATCTGCTCGTAGTGTTCAAAAGGTTGATGAATCCAGGGGTTGTCAGGCAGATAATCAACATAATAATTGGGTGCTATAACTGAACAGGCTTTATACCAAAGAACGGCGGTGCGAATTTCCTCAATGGGGAAATCAGTATTTTGCTTGAGCCAAGGTATAGTCTGCTGGAGTGTTACCCCAGAGTCTACCAAATCATCTACTAGGAGAATGCGCGAACCTAAATTTTCGGCAGTCATCGTTAGGTGGCGGGAGAAAATTAAATTATTTCTTTCAGTGCCACTGTAGGATGAGGTTGCTAAAATTGCCAGAGGCTGCTGGTATATACGGGAAAGAATATCTCCAACTCTTAGTCCTCCTCTGGCAAGACAGATAATCTGGTTAAATTCCCAACCGGATTCATAAATCTGAATAGCCAGTTGTTCGATTTTTTGGTGATAATCTGACCAAGAAACATAAAGGTCTGGCATAAGTCTAACGGGAGTGGTAGATAGCTAATATTTAAGGCAATCGCAGACTTTTTATTTTAGTATGAGTGCAAAGTTTTATGAATGATTCTACTGCTGATGGCGATGCCCAACGAAATCCTCTTACTGAAAAACTCGACTTAAAAACCAAGCTGGCTTACGGTGCAGGGGATTTAGGGCCGGCAATTACTGCAAATATTTCTGTCTTTTATCTGCTGATTTTCTTTACTAATGTCGCTGGTATCCCTGCGGGTTTAGCTGGCACTATTTTGATGATTGGCAAAATCTGGGATGGGGTAAATGATCCGCTTGTCGGGTTCCTGACTGATAAAACAAAATCTCGCCGTTGGGGCCGTCGTCTTCCTTGGATATTTTATGGGGCTATTCCCTTTGGAATTTTCTTCTTCTTGCAGTGGACTGTACCGCAATTTAGTGCAAATCAGAGTGAGAATATTTGGCCGCTGTTCTGGTATTACGTAGCGATTGGGATTCTATCTCAGTCGTTTTACACGGTTGTGAATTTGCCTTATACGGCGATGACTCCAGAACTAACTCAAGATTACGACGAACGCACCAGCCTTAACAGCTATCGCTTTACATTTTCCATTGGTGGCAGCATTCTGTCATTGATTTTAGCGCTAATTATTTTTATCAAAATTGCCGATCGCCAACAAGCATATCTCGCTTTAGCAGCAGTTTGTACTGTAATTTCGATTTTAGGATTATATTGGTGCGTTTTTGGAGTCCGCGATCGCATCTTGGCTTTTGAGGCTAAACGCATTCTAGCCGAGGAACCTGCATCTCTCCCCTTCGGCGAACAGCTAAAAATTGTCTTTAGCAACCGACCTTTTTTATTTGTTATTGGTATATATCTTTGTTCTTGGCTAGGTGTGCAGATTACAGCCAGCATTATTCCCTATTTTGTAGTCAATTGTATGGCTCTTAAAGAATCAGATGTGCCCACTGTGCTGATTGCAGTCCAAGCAACTGCCCTGCTGATGCTATTTGTCTGGGGTGAGTTGAGTAAAAAAGTCGGCAAAAAAGTTGTTTATTTTCTGGGAATGAGTTTGTGGATAATAGCCGCCGCCGG
The DNA here is from genome assembly GCF_014696655.1 of Nostoc sp. FACHB-888. NCBI lineage: Bacteria > Bacillati > Cyanobacteriota > Cyanophyceae > Nostocales > Nostocaceae > Nostoc > Nostoc sp. FACHB-888. The sequence continues at coordinate 13,767 of NZ_JACJQM010000071.1, forward strand.
ACTATTTTTCTTAAAACCTGGTCAAATAGTTTTGATGTATGTGATGGCTGTCATGGCAGGTATTGGTGTTTCCACAGCTTATCTAATTCCCTGGTCGATGATGCCAGATGTGATTGAATTGGATGAACTGCAAACTGGACAACGCAGGGAAGGCATTTTTTATGGCTTCATGGTTTTGCTGCAAAAATTTGGTTTAGCTTTCGGGCTGTTTTTGGTGGGAAATGCTTTGCAAGTATCTGGTTTCAAAGAATCTGTAGCCGGAAGTCCACTACCCATTCAACCTGAATCTGCACTGTTTGCTATTCGCATTGCTGTTGGGCCTATACCTACAGTTTGTTTGCTTTGTGGCTTAGTTTTAACTTATTTTTACCCAATTACCCGCGAGATGCATGCAGAGATCATGCTGAAACTTAAAGAACGGCAAGAGAAGAGGGGGAGTTGAGGGAGTGGGGCAGGGGAGGAAGGGGGCAGGGGAGACAAGGGGACAAGGTGAATTTTTATGCTTGTTCACGAGTATCAAAGACTCATTAATGGAGTTCAAAGGCTCTACCAGACGAATTCCCAACGCCCAATGCCTAATTTCGGCGTTGCTGAATCATGGGATGATTTCGCCCAATTTAGAACGAATTACCAATAGTTTCACCCGCCAATTCATCCCGCATTTATGCAACGCCTCTAATTTCTTGTATTTGCGATCGCAACCTGACTTAACCTAAGTATATGCCTTTGACAGAGGTCAATTCAAACGCTCTGTTCTATACTTAATTAAAGAGCTAGTATCAGAGACAACTGAACTTAGTCTCAACTACATTTGCATTGCCCTGTAAATTGGTTAGTCGCTTATTGTTGGAATACATGCGGGTTACAAGTTTGATTGCAAATCCTCTTAAATAAACTATCAAAAGTTTTCTGTCTCCGCTTATAAAAATGCCTTTGCCTCATTTTCAAGAGTGGAAATGAGGCAAATTTCTATCTAGCTATACACCCCACGGTTAATTTTGTCGTTGGGGTTAAAGCTTTCTCTATTTCATGTAATTAAACTCTTCACCGACACGATTTTCTCAGCTTCATTTACCGTAATCTGCGCTAACCCAAATTGTTCAATTACCGCCGCATTCGTCGTCAAATGTCTACTCACCTCAGCCACCCGGTAATGACTTTCCTGTGACGCTAAAGCAGCTGGCAATAATAACTGATCTGCTAAATGTTCATCCACTGCTGCGCCAGTGTGATGAAACTCAAGCAGTTGCTGACAAGCAATTTCTGCAACTGTTTCCGCCGACAACCGCAAACGCCCAAATCCACCAAAGCCAGTTAAGCTGTTCTCATACTCAGCAGTTAAAAAAATACCTGCCCCAGGTGCTACACCTCTTTCTCGCAAAGTCTGCACACGAACTTTCAAATGAGCTTCGCGTAACAAATTCTCGGCACGATTCGCCATCCGTTGGGGAATATGCGAGGGTAATTCTGTTACCACTGCTAGCCCTCGCACCTGTTGTAAATTTCCCCGTTCCAACAAGTTAATCCCGTTGAGTTTACCATCGCCACTCACCTGCAACTGTACTTCTCCCCCACCTTGGGGAAACCACCCCCAAGCGCCTAACTTGACTTGGGCTTCTACACCCATGCGTTGCAATATCGGCAAATAAACTTGCTCAATGTAGGTCACTGTCGGGCTAAAGTTTACATGAGTTCCACCCTTTAGTGTGATCTGGGAATTGCCAGATGCTAGTGCCAAAGGTAAAAGAATTGTCTGTAAAACTAGAGCGATCGCACCCGCAGAACCACCAACTTGTGCTTTACTAACATCAAAGGTATAAGTTCCAGCTTGCACAGCACTACCTGGGATGAATTCCAGCAGCATTGAACCCAAAGCATCACCCTGTAGTTGGGCATTACAAATCCTCGCCGCAGCCCGAACTGCTGTTAAGTGTTGTGCTGCTAATCCTGGCTTTTTGCGTCCAGCGCGAATGCCTGAAATTCGTATGGGTTCGCCAGTGATGGCCGCTAGACTTAAGGAAGTGCGAAGAACTTGTCCGCCCCCCTCTCCGTAGGAACCGTCAATTTCAATCATGGGCGATTTTGGAATGGTGGATTTTGGGTTATCCCCACGGCTCTTAAAATCAAACCACAAATTATAAACGTCTAAGAGCTAATTTTTTGAAGACAAGTTACACAAATATACAGAAAAAGTTTTGATATGTGTTTTTTGTAGTTTGCTAATTTTGAATTTGCAATTGAAGAACCTTGCTTTTACCGGGATTCATCAATCGATATGGGTCAACTATTTCCTTAAATTTTAACTGCTCAGGGTCAATAACTTTTCTGCCGCCATCTTCAATAATATACGTATGAGGATTGGCAATACTCACACCCTGTTCTTCTTGATAGCGAATAATCTCATTGAGGCGTTCTGGCTAAAGCTATGATAATCTTGGGATAATTTTGCGACTTGGGCGGAGTCGGTGATGGTTTCTACGCCTTCTAGAGAATTAATTAGGGCATCCAATGTCGTCATAGCTTATATCTTTTTTTTAACGCAGAGGGGCGCAGAGAATTAACTCCTCTGCGAACCTCTGCGCTTCCCTCTGCGCTCCTTTGCGTTTTAAAATCTTAATTCTCATGTTTCACAGCACTTTCATGCCACTTACTTAATATAAAGTCAGATAGAGCGCTCAAGCTGACAAAAATTAATACACCCAACCCAGTTGTGAGAAATAATGCTGCGAACATCCGAGGAATTTGTAAGTTGTAGCTGGAAATTAAAATTCGGTAAGCAATGCCAGATTTTGCCCCACCAGTACCAGCGACAAATTCGGCTACAACTGCGCCAATTAATGCTAAACCACCGCTAATTTTTAAACCACCTAAGAAATAGGGCATGGCGCTGGGTAAACGGAGATATAGCAGAGTTTGCCAGCGAGAAGCTTTGTAAAGTTGAAATAGGTTGATCAAGTTCCGGTCAACGCTGTTAAGTCCTAGTGTAGTGTTGGATACGATGGGGAAAAAGGCGACAATCCAGGCACAAAGTACTAAGGCGGCGAAAGTGTTATTTTTTAACCAAAGAATGATTAAGGGTGCGATCGCAACTATGGGAGTTGTTTGTAAAATTACTGCATAGGGAAATAAACTGCGTTCAATCCATTTACTTTGGCTAAATAAAATCGCCATAAGTAAACCAGAAATAGCCGCAGCAATAAAAGCAACGATTGTGATTTGTAGTGTAATTAATAATGACGGAAAAAGCTCGCTCCAGTCAGTAATTAAAGTTTTAAATACTAATAAAGGTCCAGGTAGGATATAAGGAGGTAGATGTGTTATTCGCACAAATATATCCCACAATACTAATGCTATAACGCCAACTAACATCGGTGCCCAAACGTCAGCAGAAAAAAACTTACTCAATGTTTTTTGTGATTGGGCACGACGGATAAATAGCATAGAAATTAAAAATTTCAAATTGGCGCAAAGCTGATAGCTTGGGCTAGATGCTGAGAGATCTCCCGACAATATTGGTTATACAGCAATGATGTCCGAAAATCATCGTCACGGGGATAGGGAGCATCAATTTCTACATCTGCTACGATCCTTCCCGGACTTATCCCCATGATTAGCACCCGATTTGATAAGTACACTGCTTCGTAAATATTGTGGGTAACAAAAACCACCGTCCAGCGGTTTTGAAGCCATAAATTGAGTAAATCACCATTAAGTTTGCTACGAGTAATTTCATCTAATGCCCCAAATGGTTCATCCATTAACAGGACATTTGGCTGAGTAACTAATGCCCTAGCAATTGATACCCGCATTTTCATCCCACCTGATAATTGGCGGGGATAGTTCTCTTCAAAACCTTCTAATCCTACCAGTTTTAATGTCTGCTGCACCAATTTTTGGCTATCTTTTTTAGACATTCTCGCCAACTTTAGCGGTAGGCGGACATTCTCTCTGACGTTAGTCCAAGGCATGAGTGCAGCATCTTGAAAAACAAAAGCCAGCTTTTTTGCTTCCTGAGTTATACCCCAGTCAATACTACCAGAACTCGTGCCTCCTAATCCCGCAATCAGGCGCAGGACTGTACTTTTACCGCACCCTGAGGGACCAACTAAACTAACAAATTGCGACTCTGAAATTTCTAAATTTAGGTCTTGTAGGGCAACAGTGCCATTGGTGTAGACCTTGCTAATATGATTGAGTGTGACAACGGGATGGTGACTCATTCAAAAAATCTAGAGAATAGCAAGCGGCTTACTTCTTGTAATAGCCTACCCCTTTATTCACAAATTGCAAGGTGTATGCTTCCTTGTAGTTAACATTGGATTTAGAAATCTTAGTATCAACCATGCTCTCAAAGAGTGATGTCCACTTTTGATCACTCATTGCCCCAATGCCTTGTTTTTCGGCGGCATCAGAAAGGATAATTCCATATTCTTTTAGTTTTTGAATGCTATAGACAAGTTGCTCATCGGTCATTTCTGGATTATCTTTTTTAATTAATTGATTACCTGGTTGGGGATTTTCTAGGTAGCTATACCAACCTTTAATTGAGGCATCAACAAATCGCCGCACTAATTCGGGATTTTTTTCTACTAGTTCTTTTTTTGTTTCAATAGTGGTTGCATAGGGTTGATAACCATAATCTGCTAATAAAAATACTACTGGCTGAAAACCACCCTGCTTTTTAATAGCAAAGGGTTCAGATGTAATATAACCTTGCTGGGCTGAGTTTTTGTCAATCAGGAAAGGAGCAGGATTAAAGTTGTAAGGGCGTTTTTGATCTTCGGTAAAACCATACTTAGCTTCGAGTAAAGGCCAATAGGTGATATTAGCAGAAGCAGAGACATAAATTGGTTTGCCTTTGAGGTCGGCAAGGGTTTTAATTCCTGGGTTGGGATGTGCAATAAGACACCAGGGATCTTTCTGGAAAATTGCTGCGACTGTGATTTTGGGAATGCTTTGTGCTATGGCATTCACGGCATCTATGCCATAACCCATGAAGAAATCTACCGTACCCCCCATCAACAATTGAGTACCACTGGGAACCTGCGGGCCACCCATTTTGATAGTTACATCTAAACCGTAGTCTTTGTAGATACCCGTGGCAATCGCCTGGTAAAATCCGCCGTGTTCTGCTTGTGCTATCCAGTTTGTGCCAAATGTAACTTTATCCAACCGAGAATCGCTAGTTGACGGTTGGTTGCTGTTAGTACAACCAGCAATGAAGCTACTACCAATCCAGATAGAACAGTATTGAATAAAATTGCGGCGATTAAGGCGATTAATTGCTGTTGATGAGGGTAATGACGGATTCATAAAACAGTATGATGCTCTATCTTATTTGCCGTTGTAGGTGAATCTAAATGTACATTCTAGAATCAACTTTTGATTCACTAGCGAATAGGGCTGAATTTCTAGAGCGCCTTTAAAAGCTTTGATGGCTTCACTATATTCTCCTAGTGCTGCATAACACAAACCCATGCCGTGAAGCGCCCCAAAATGTATCGGATTTATCTGCACAACCATCTGACAATCTGCCAAAGATTTTTGATAATCTCCAATACTGTAATAGAGAAAAGCACGGCGGTTCCAAGCTTCGGCAAAATCTGGCTGGTCTTTGATTAGCGCTGTCAATGCTGTTTCGGCTTCAGCAATTTCACCTGCATCCAGTAACTTTTGACTGCGATCAATTATTTCCAGCCCATAGATTCCCTTTTGCTGAAACCAAATCCGCCAGATTTTTCTGGTTGCCTTTTCGCGGACTGTGGCATCTGGGTTTTTCAACTCTTCAAGTAAGGAATTGATAGATAAAGAATCCATGAATTTGAGATCAGTGAATATACCTTTGTATTAACTTTCTCACAAAATATATCTATTAAATGATTTTTAAAGCCATCTTTAAAATTGCGGTATTTTATTGCTAATTATAAAATTTCTGTGTTATTTATTGTATTCAGTATACGACTAATACCACACTCGACATTTAGAGTCATAAAAGTAAAAACTAACTAGAGGTAGTTGACAGATCCTTAGTGGTTAATAGCTGATAAAAAGATCCCCAAAAAAATGTCGTTGGCGACATTTTGAAGTTGGGGGTGTACCGCGTTTAACCCAGTTAGATAGCCAGCTAGCGGGACTAGCGCCTCTGGAAAAAGCTACTGCTAAGTTTGATTTGGCAATTATCAGTGTATTGTTAGATGCGGGTGCGGGGAATGATTGGCGTTATGATGAGTAGAAACTGGGTTAAATTTGACGTTACTCGCTGCACCGGAAGGTATCAAGCATTTTTGTGAAATACATCCAGATGTGCCATTGTATACCGCCGCCATTGATGAGCATTTGGATGAGCATGGCTATATTATTCCTGGGTTGGGAGATGCAGGCGATCGCTTATTTGGTACAAAATAAATAGGTTATTAACTTCAGCCTAGAAATCAGTATCATTTAAACCTTGAAGTTTCAAATATGATAGCCTCACCCCAACAGAACGACCTTACCCCTGAAGAGTACCTCCAAATAGAGGAAGAAAACCCTGTCAAACATGAATACATAGATGGCTACATCTACGCAATGGCTGGAGCGCTTGACGCACACGTTACTATTTCTCTTAACCTGGCATCTCTCCTCCGTAATCATGTGCGCGGCTCTGGTTGTCGTGTTTACATCGCTGACATGAAAGCCAGAATTGAATCTCTAAATCGCTTTTATTATCCCGATGTTATCGTTACTTGCGACCAACGAGATCAAGAAACGCCAGCTTATAAAAGATTTCCCTGTTTAATTGTCCAAGTTTTATCTAATTCTACTGAAGCCTTTGACCGGGGCGACAAATTCGCCGATTATCAAGCGCTGGAAAGTCTGCAAGAGTATGTTTTAATTAATACGAAACGTCAGCGAGTCGAGTGTTTTCGACGCAATGAGCAGAAGCTTTGGGTTTTACAATCTTACACAGCAGAAGATAAATCATTTCGACTCGACAGCGTGGATTTTGAGGAAACAATAGCAGCACTTTACGAAGATGTAGTTTTTGAATAATCAATTTATTGGGTATGCTACACAATCTTTAGTAAACTAAATATCTATTAATATCTTCAAGGCTTCCTAACCCGGCGGAGGCATTGAGCAAAGCAGACACAATTGATTGTATAAAAGTTATGGCGCTCATAGTTCAGAAATACGGTGGTACATCTGTCGGTTCAGTCGAACGTATTCAAGCTGTTGCACAACGCGTTTACAAAACTGTTAAAGCTGGAAACTCGCTTGTCGTAGTAGTTTCGGCAATGGGCAAAACCACCGATGGACTCGTCAAACTAGCTAATGAAATTTCTTCAAATCCTAACCGCCGGGAAATGGATATGCTGCTTTCCACTGGAGAACAAGTCACCATCGCCTTACTTAGTATGGCTTTGCAGGAACTCGGACAACCAGCAATTTCCATGACTGGCGCTCAGGTAGGAATTGTTACCGAAGCCGAACACAGCCGCGCTCGGATTTTACATATTGAAACTACTCGCCTAACTCGCCACATAGATGCAGGTAAAGTAGTTGTAGTAGCAGGCTTTCAAGGCACATCCAACGCCGGAGAAATGGAAATTACAACTTTGGGGCGTGGTGGTTCTGACACATCGGCGGTGGCGATCGCAGCCGCATTACAAGCAAACTTTTGTGAAATTTATACAGATGTACCAGGGATTTTAACTACAGATCCCCGTTTAGTAGCCGAAGCCCAGTTGATGGATGCCATCACCTGCAATGAAATGTTGGAACTAGCTAGCTTAGGGGCAAAAGTGCTGCATCCCCGCGCTGTGGAAATTGCTCGTAACTATGGTGTTCCTTTAGTAGTTAGGTCTAGCTGGACAGATGCCCCTGGTACTTGGGTAACATCAGCCAAACCCCAAGGGCGATCGCTGATCAATCTCGAAATTGCCCGTTCGGTGGATGCTGTAGAATTTGACACTGACCAAGCAAAGGTGGCTTTGTTGCGTGTACCCGATAAACCAGGCGTAGCAGCAAGGTTATTTGGCGAAATTTCTCGGCAAAAAGTAGACGTAGATTTGATTATTCAGTCAGTTCATGAAGGTAACAGTAATGACATAGCATTTACTGTCACCGCACCAATATTGAAACGGGCAGAAGCAGTAACAGCAGCGATCGCCCCAGCACTGAGGAGTCAATCTAACCCCAAATCTGACGAAGCCGAGGTAATGGTGGAACATAACATTGCCAAAGTCAGTATCGCAGGCGCGGGCATGATTGGCCGTCCTGGCGTAGCTGCAAAGATGTTCGCCACCTTGGCAGAAGCAGGCGTGAACATCCAGATGATTTCCACCAGCGAAGTAAAAGTAAGTTGCGTAGTCGATGCCGCCGAATGCGATCGCGCTGTCAACGCACTCCGCAGCGCCTTTGAGATAGAGGCAGGGGAGCAGGGAGCAGGGGAAGCAGGGGAAGCAGGGGAAAATAAATTAATTCTTTTATCCTCCCCACTCCCCACTCCCCACTCCCCACTCCCCACTTCTCCCGTTCGTGGTGTCGCCCTTGATTTGAATCAAGCGCGTCTTGCTATTCGCCAATTGCCAGATCAGCCGGGGATGGCGGCGAAGCTGTTTGGACTGTTAGCGCAGCATAATATCAGCGTTGATATGATTATCCAGTCTCAGCGTTGTCGGGTGATTGATGGTGTTCCCAGACGAGATATTGCCTTTACAGTCTCGCGGATAGACGGGGAAAGTGCAAAAAAAATGCTTACCCAAGTAGCAGCAGAATTAGGATGGGGTGAAGTTGTTTTAGATAGTGCGATCGCTAAAGTAAGTATTGTAGGTGCAGGTATGGTGGGACAACCAGGTGTAGCCGCTAAAATGTTTGAAGCATTAGCCGAACACCAAATTAATATTCAAATGATTGCTACCTCAGAAATAAAAATTAGTTGTGTCGTGGCACAAGAGCAAGGTGTTAAAGCTTTGCAAGTCATTCATGCTGCTTTTGGACTGGCTGGTACTGAGAAATTTGTCGTCCCAGCGTAAAACCTGGCTCTAATTCCTTCTATCCACAGGAGAGAATAACTATTTTCTCCTTACATTATTGATACATCGGCTGACAATGCGATTGTTTTGGCTGACAATGCGATTGTTTTGGCTGACAATGCGATTGTTCCGGCTAACAATGCGATTGTTTCGGCTAACAATGCGATTGTTTTGGCTGACAATGCGATTGTTTCGGCTGACAATGTGATTGTTTCGGCTAACAATGCGATCTACAGTCCATCCTTGGGATGCCATTGTTCCATCATGGCTACTATTTCTGAAATTCGGCTTGCACCACACCAAACTAAATTAAGTTTTTTGAGCGGCTTTTGGTTGATACCACCCTTTTACTCTGTGATGTGGTGATATTCTTTAAAAGAAATAAATCTTTATATCTAAAGCTCAACAGTAATAACACCTAAGCTATAATCAAACCATTTATAATACTATATTTATATTAATGAATAGTCATTTACTCAATGGACATTATCAAATACTAAAAGTTCTCACTAATGGTGAGAATGGCAAAACCTATCTAGTTGAAGATATTAATCTTCCTAGTAGCGAATTTATAGTAAAACAGTTATCTCCTCCTAGTAGCAATCCTCAAGCTTTAACAATCTTACGCAGCTTGTTTGCAAGTCTTGCAGAAACTTTAGAAAAACTAGGACAGAAACACGAGAAGATTCAAAAGCTAATTGCTTATTTTGAAGAAAATGAAGAATTCTATATAGTCCAAGAATTCATACCTGGAAATCCTCTAAGTGATGAAATTATCCAGGGACAACCTCTGACGGAAGATCAAGTAATTAGCCTTTTATCAGAAATATTAGAAATTTTGGTGATTTTACATAGCAATGGCGTGATTCATCAACATATTAAACCGACTAATATCATTCGCCGTAAATCAGATAAAAAGTTCGTTTTGGTTAATTTTGGTACTGTTAATAAAGCCATCCCTAATGATAATCTCGAATATATACCTATAGAACAAGTTAACGGCAATCTCAAATATAACAGCGATATATATGCTTTAGGTATGGTTGCGATCGCAGCACTTTTAGGCTTATCTGAAAACGAAATATCTAATTTGCGAACTCAGAAAAATCGGCTGACAGGTGAAATAGTTTGGTGGAACAAAAACCTAAAAATTAATAGAAAATTAGCAATAATTATTAATAAAATGGTGCGTTTTGACTATCGTAAGCGCTACCAATATGCAACCGAAGTTTTAGACGACTTGAAAAAGATAACGAATATTAAGCACGATCAGCAAAGACAACATCAGAAAAAATTATTATTAGTTATGGCGGGGGTAACTGGCTGTATCGCACTTGGTATTGGAGCGTGGCAATTGAGATCATCAAAACCTGTAACTGATGCTCAACAGACATTCTACCAACAAGGTGTAAGCAAATATGAAGCAGGAAACTATGAGGGAGCAGTTGAAGATTTTAATCAAACTATTGAATTAGATCCGCAAAATGCTCTGGCTTATAATAGGCGAGGCGATGCTTATTATCGATTAGGAGACTATGAGCAAGCACAAGCAGACTCTAGCCAAGCCATTTTGCTCAATCCTCAAGATGCTAATGCCTATTTTGACCGAGGATTTGCTTTTTCGGAATTAGGCAAGTATAAAGAAGCGATCGCAGACTATACTCAATCAATTAAGTTAAATTCTGAAAATGCTTATGCTTACTATGGCCGCGGGTTAGCCCGTGTTCAAGTGAAGGATCATAAAGCAGCAATGGCAGATTTTGGCAAAGTGATCGCTCTCAAGCCTCAGTATACTGAAGCCTACTTGCAACGAGGAATCCTTCGCCGTCGCCTCAGACAAAGAATTGAAGCAATCCAAGATTTTGATAGAGTAATTAAGATTAATCCGAGTGATGCTAAAGCTTATTATCAAAGGGGTTTAACTCAATCTATTAATAAGCAAAAATATGCAGCGCTTAAAGATTATACGGATGCAATTAACATTAATCCTAAATACATAGAAGCCTATCTTAATCGTGGTGATGTTTACAGCGATCTAGGAAATAAACTCGAAGCTACTGAAGATTACAACGCTATTTTAAAGATTGATCCTAAATTTACTGCGGCTTACATCCACAGAGGTATTCACCGCTCTTCTTTCGGAGATTATAAAGGCGCTATTGAAGATTACACCGAAGCACTTAAACTAGATCCTAATGATGTGGCAGCTTACAACAACCGTGGTAATGCCTATCTCGAACTGGGAAATAAAAAGGCTGCAAATCAAGATTATTCAAGAGCGATCGCAATTAATGCTAACAATGCCTTAGCCTACTATAACCGAGGCGTGATTCGCACTAAGCAGAAAAATAAGCAGGGAGCGATCGCAGATTTCAAAAAAGCTGCAAAACTATTCCAACAGCAAGGTAAAAAAGATAGTTATCAAGATGCACAAAGGGAGATTGCAATTCTACAAAATAAGTCAGCACCAGCGAAAGCTACTCGCACTAGATCTAGGAAAAGAGAAAAAAATTGACTTTGACAATGAGTTTTAAGCCTTAATCCAAGCCTATAACTTAAAAAGGAGGGAATTAGAGCAAGCTTAAGAGGGGTTGGGGTATCTTCCGGGGTAAAATATCATTAACACCAAGCGGATTGCAATATGTCTATTCACCGCCATAAACCGTAAGCTTTGACATTTTATATGTCCTTGTAGTCAAATAAATTCTCGCTCAACATGAGTCATAGTATTTTCTTACGACTCAATTAGGATGGCTATATGCTAACTCTCCTCACTTTTCATCCAGACAACCTGGAATTATTTACCAGCAATCATGTCGATACGGTACTGAAACAAATTGATAGTTCTCGCAATATTTGGTTGCGCTGTATTCACTTCCGCGATCGCACTGGAACAGCCAAAATTATTAAGCACTTTGGTCTTAATGCATCTCGTGTTAATATGATTTTCAACCATTCCCCTGTTGGAGTTGATGAAGACGTAGAAGATTGTTTATTTGACAGCTATGAAATATTAACTTCTCAAATAAAAAATCATGATTTTGAGGTTGCTCGCGGCAATATTGTGCTAGGAAATAATTTTATTATCACCTTTGAAATCACTGAATTAAAAGTTTTAAGTATTTTAGCTAATAATCTGCAAAAAAGAACTAAAGATATTGAAACTTTAGGAATTGACTATGTTTTTTATCTCATTTTTAAAGAGGTTCTGAATAATTACCATACTGTATTTGACTATATTTCTAGAAAACTTGATGATTTAGAAGATGAAGTTTTAGATAATTATGGTGATGAATTAACATACCAAAAAATTGCAACGATGAGGCAATCGACTCGTTCAGGACGCCGTAATTTTCAAAATATCAAGTCATTAATGGCTATTATGGATCACGAAGATTGCCAATGGATTACCCAACCAGTGAAGGAACTATTCAATCAAGAATTAGTTCATCACGTTGACAAACTCTGGCAAGAATATCAAGCTTTGAGAGTCTGGATGTCAGAATTAATGGAAATTCAACGCGATAATATTGCTAGTAAAACCGGTGAACGAATTAATCGTTTGACCATCCTCTCGACTATATTTTTACCACTTACTTTTATATCTGGTTTCTATGGCATGAACTTCAAATATATGCCGGAATTAGAGCAACCTTGGGCTTATCCTGCTGTGATCTGCGTGATGGCATTAATTGTAATTGGTAGTATTGCTTATGCTAAAAAGCAACGTTGGTTGTAACGTCTTTCAAGTTACAGACATTGGTGGAATAGTAAAATTTACATCTCGTTTAGCATTGCTATATGCTTTCTGTAAGTAGACTAAATCAATCCTAAATCGGTAAATAAACGTGAATCTCCCATTGATTACTTGTGCTGAAGAACACAACGATAAAACAGCAATTTCTACAACGGATAGAGCATTTACCTATCGAGATTTGCTTCACTCTTCCAGTCAAATAGCAACAGGTCTTCTTAATAATTCAGAAGATTTACAGGAGCAGCGAGTTGCCTTTCTCATCCCACCTGGATTTGAATATGTAGCCACTCAATGGGGGATTTGGCGTGCTGGTGGCATAGCTGTACCTCTGTGTGTTTCCCACCCGCGACCAGAATTAGAGTATGTAATTACCAATTCTAGAGCATCGATTATTGTTGCTCATCCTAATTTTGAAAGTATACTGCGATCGCGCAGCGTCTCCGCAGGAGAATCGCTCGCCGAAGAACACAATTTGAGATTTATCCTCACCTCAGAAACGCTCCCATCTAATATTGCTACGCTCCCAGAGGTAGATATCACTAGACGCGCCTTAATTCTCTACACAAGCGGTACAACAGGTAAACCCAAAGGTGTAGTTACAACCCATCAAAATATTCAAGCGCAAGTGACTAGCTTAAACACCGCTTGGGAATGGACATCTAGCGATCGCATTTTACATATACTGCCACTACATCATATTCATGGGATTATTAACGTCTTGACTTGTGCTTTATGGACTGGCGCGGAGTGTCAGATGTTGAGCAAGTTTGATGCCGAAACCGTTTGGAGGCGAATTTGTGACGGTAATTTAACCCTATTTATGGCAGTACCAACAATTTATGTAAAGCTAATTGCTGCTTGGGAAAATGCCTCTAAGGAACGCCAAAAAACCATGTCAGAAGGCTGTGCTAAGATGCGCTTGATGGTTTCTGGCTCGGCTGCGTTACCAGTTCAAGTTTTAGAAAAGTGGCAAAGCATCAGTGGCCATTTTCTGCTAGAGCGATATGGGATGACTGAAATTGGTATGGCTTTATCGAACCCTTTACACGGTGAACGGTTGTCTGGATATGTGGGGAAGCCACTACCTGAAGTTGAAGTGAGATTAGTAGATGAGAACGGGGAGTTAGTTCCAGCCGGAACACCAGGAGAGATCCAAGTCAAAGGGCCTGGAGTGTTTATAGAATATTGGCAAAACCCCGAAGCAACCGCCAAAGCTTTCCAAGATGGCTGGTTTTGTACTGGAGATACCGCCGTAGTTGAGAATGGCAACTACCGCATTCTGGGCCGGATGAGTGTGGATATCATCAAAACGGGAGGGTATAAAGTTTCAGCTTTAGAAATTGAAGAAGTATTGCGATCGCATCCAGATATTCAGGAATGTGCAGTGGTTGGGGTTGCCGATCCAGAGTGGGGTGAACGGGTTTGTGCGGCGTTAGTATTGCAAGGGTCACAACCTTTAACATTAGAATCTTTTAGGAGTTGGGCAAAAGAGCGATTGGCGGTTTATAAAGTGCCAACTCAAATTTTGATAGTTGAAGAATTACCGCGCAATGCTATGGGGAAAGTGACTAAACCGACAGTAGTTGAGCTATTTTGCTGATAGCGATCGTCAACGCCTAATTAGCCCTCTTTCATCAGTTTTGGAAAAATTAACGAATTTTCGACATTGTTAGCTAACGAAAAATTAAGGTTTCACTCCAGAGTGACGGAAGAGCGTTAAACCTGGAGTTTCAAACCTCGTAATTCCTTAAACTTAAGTAAATCCTTAGAGGTTGTTTGAAAAGTGGTTGGCTGTGATTTTAGGCACTTATTGATCCCCCCTAACCCCCCT
>NZ_JACJQM010000072.1:0-27847 GCF_014696655.1 Nostoc sp. FACHB-888
AAATAGTGGCATGGTTGAGGGAATTAATAACAAGCTTAAACTGATTAAACGTTCTGGTTATGGATTTAGAAGCTTTGAAAATTTTAGAGTCAGATGCTTATGAAATTGGCATTTTATTTATTAGTTTGGCATAACAAGTACTGAAGAACCAAGTTTTTCCTCAAAGAGCGATCGCTTTGACCGGAAAGTTGCGAAGGTTTTGGAAAATCTTTCTAAACCCATTAATCGCTTGAAAGTTAGCGTACCTGAAGCATCAGGGGGATGGCTTTTAGGTATGAGTGCGATCGCCCACATCACGCTTGTGAAGCGTCGGCGTTAATTAATTACTCATCGTTCCCGATTACACAACGTAATTATCTCAGTGGATAAAAATTAGGATATAGAATCCCTGGTAGCAGGAGATTAGGTAGTTTAGGAGAGTAAATTTTCAGGTGCAGAGCTACCAAGAATTACTGAAGAAAAATAAATTACTTACGTTCAGTTGGCAACCAGCAGTTAAGTAGACGGCATCCGCGACTTTGAGCTTCTTCCTTGGCAGGGCATGGGGTGCTGAGTAAGGAAATCTGAGAATAGAAGAAGTAAGCGATCGCTAAACCCTTGCCCAGATAGAATTTTAACTGTAGAGCTTTGTTTGAAGGTTTCTATTAGCTTGCGATCGCTAATCTTCCCACTAAATCTAGGTTTCATCATTTAGCCCCAATTTTTATTTCCCCAGAGTGACAAAAGAGGGAACATACTGCTTTGGCTCACAGAACAAAGAATATCACTAACACCACCCTGGAAGATGCCTTGGCACAAGACCAAATGCGCCGTCAGCAAGAGCAATCCATTCGGGTTCCATCCAATGAGTATCAACATCTACTTAAGATTGTCGATTTTTCTGCCTCAAGCCTGTTTTTTTAACTCAGCGTTCCTAGGTCGTTTTTGCTGCTTAGTCTAAACTCTAGTCAAAAAAGCGAAAACCAAAAAGCCATTACCAAAATTAGATGTCTGCAAAAATTTTGATAAGACAGATTTTAAACCAACACTTCTAGATGAGCTTTTCTGAGAAGCTCTTTGCTCCGGAGCAAAGAATGTGTGAATTATAGTTGCACGTATTTTGGTAAACAAGGAATATGGATTAGATAAAGTGCAAAACTAGTGACAAGGTATAGTAGATACATAACCAAGCTTGAGGCTTATCCCTCGGATGTTTGATGGAGTGAAGTTTGAAGTATCTTAATTATATCTTTCTTCCTTCTGCTTTCTACCCTCTGCCTTCTGCCCTAAAGTGCGTAACCTTTTATCATCACCAAAAGTTGCCAAGAACCGATAGTCTTCCCATATCAAGAGCGATCGCAAAAGATTGAAATTTTTTCCTTCCCGAATCCAACATTTATTAACGGTTTTTTAAACGCTTTTCTTTGCCCAATAAAAAAACTAGATAAAAAGACTTCTTAAAAAATGGAATAGAAAGCCTAATATTCACAGTATGGCGCTTGCCAACGCGATTTCCAAATACATTTTTTAGCTCTGCTAATTGGGCATGGGTAAAGCTAGCTGCTATTTTAGGACTAATGGAGGCAAAAAAATGTTGTATAAAAGGATCAGTTGTGGAATAGTTTTTGGTTAAATGCTTTTTAAACATCTTAATTTTTTGTTAAGAATAAAGTTTAAAAATTCGGACTGTGTTCATAATACCAACACTTTCCATCATGCCAGACTCTATGAGTGTGTTCACATTCAAACCCATCACCAATCCAAGGAATTAAAGTAGGAGAAGAGGAGGTATATCTGGTAGTAATTAAAGATAATACAAAAGGAAATAGAATGTAACTGCAAGCCAATAAAATAATTATAAATCCTATGAGGAACAAAGCATTGCCAACAGTCCAAAAAGGATATAAACCTTTGCTAGAGCGTAAACGCTCTTGAGAGCGACGTTCTGAACCTGCTAGCAACACTAGATAAAACCTTAATCCAGGAATTGGTACTGAAACTTTTATGTCTAAAGGATGACGTGCCCAACCATGAGAGCCAAAACTTCTTATTACAGCTTCTAACTGCTCATCAGTGAAAGTATTTGCTATTTTCGGGTTAATCTGAACGAAAAGCTTCTCAAAATCAGGATCAGGATTAGTGTGCTGAAGATTTTTCATTACTTTGCTACTCTCGTTTGTACTGACTCCATACCCTAGCCTTTAATACTAATGTTGTACGGGCGCAGTCACAGCCTTATCTGTGTTCAAAACTGTAAAATATGACTATTTTTTAGGATTAGCGAAATCTCCGTCCGTCACCTCGATAGGATATAGAATCGTTGGCAGCAGGAGATTCGGTAATTTGGGAGAGTACATTTTCAGGTGCAGAGCTACCAAGAACTACAAAAGATAAATTACTTACTTTCTGTTGGCAACCAGCAGTTAAGCAAGTACAAATCAAGCTTGTAATCAAACAATAGAGAATAGAACGCATACTCAGTACTAACTTCAAAATGTACTGAATAATTCTACAAGCGTTTTGTCACTAGTCCGGAAAATTTGCTAGAAAGCTTGTGTCTTTATTGACTTGCAAATTATTTGAACGCTGTTGTTATTATTGTATTTGACTCAAAATTACTCTTGATCACAACGAAGGTTAAGAACCAAGGAAAAAATCTTACCTTTCGCGTTTGATTATTTTTCAAGCCCCAAAGCTCCCGTCTGCGACGGGCTACGCCTATACCTTTCGCAACAAGCAAGAGTTAATGACATCATTTTAAACTTTATTGAGAATAAGTTTGCTTATTGATATAATGGCAGTCGCCCTGATAAGGAAAATAAGTCGCGATTGCTTTGTCTAAGAAATCTAGGGAGATGAGTCGGAGCGATCACTCCAACGATCTGGTTTATGGAGTGAAGTTAAAGATAAACTCAAATTTAGGATTGCTATATAATGACTAAACCTATCAATAAATTACTATACCAAAGCCGGAATAACTTTCTCACCAAACACTTCGATAAATTGCTGCTGTTCCCGGTTAACGTTATGCAAAATTAGTTCATCAAACCCCAATTCAATATCTTTTTTTAACCATTCGATATGTTGTTGAGGATCTGCTGAAATACGAACGTGTTCATATAACTCTTTCGGTTGAACAAACTCCCCAGCCGCATCAAACTGTCGGGGCGATCGCAGTTCTGTCATCACGATATTCTTAAAGATATTATTGCGCCATTGCTGATGAGCTTTTTGGAGTGCTGTTTGCTCGTCACGCTCATAGGAAAGCTGCACTTTCAATATCATTGGCTTGCCTTCCCCTCCGCCTCTACGGAAAGCATCTACAACCTTTTTTAACTTCTCTGGAGGGCGCGAAGTTGTAATCAATCCGTCTGCCCAACTGCCCAACCATTCTGCGGTTTCAACGGTAACAGCAGCGCCAATAATTAAAGGTAGTGTTTGGGGACGTGTATAAAGCTTTGCTTCTTCAACACAGATTAGACCGTGATGAGTGACAGTTTCCCCTGCCCAAAGTGCGCGGATAACATCGACACATTCTTTGAGACGAGCATTGCGATCGCTTTTTACGGGCCAGTGTTCTCCAGTAATATATTCGTTAAGTGCTTGACCGCTACCGACAGTCAGCCAAAAGCGGTTGGGAAACATTTCTGCTAAAGTTGCCGCAGCTTGGGCAATTATCGCCGGATGATACCGTTGTCCGGGAGCGCAGACAACCCGATAGGAAAGTGTTGGAGTTGCTTGCATTGCTGCACCCAACCAAGACCAAGCGAAACCACTTTGCCCTTGGTTTTCACTCCAAGGGTGAAAATGGTCAGAAGAGAGAGCATGAGTAAAACCTGCCTGTTCTGCCATTTGCGCGTATTTTAGCAGTTCGCTCGGTTTAAATTGCTCATGAGAAGCGTGGTATCCAATGTTTGCCATAAAGATAATACCAATTCGTAATTCGTAATTAAGAAAATCAGATTCAGTCTGGTTTTTCGAGGTTGCGTCTGTTGCTTGATTTTGGAGAATTAGTATAAGTTGTTGAATTACTTAACGCGAAACCAGCGATAGCCGTATGCTTCTATTGGGATGGAAGGCAAATTAATGTCCAGAGGTTCCTATTGGGAATCACTAGATATATCAATTAAATGGTTATACTCATCAGATTTTAGCGTGACTGTACATGAACGATCTCCTAGATTATGTAAAGCGATCGCATTCTTACCTTCCGACTCGCAGCAGTGACCAAACACACGGTTGATCAGTTTCTAGAATTTGCCACTTACCGCAACCGAACTCTGGAAACTGCTTGCGAATACGGATTATATGTTCCATCCAATTGATTAAGGAGTTGGGGTCGCGTTGTTGATTTGCCACATTCACTTGTTTATAACCATACTCTCCTTCTTTAATCACAGGTCGGCTAAGAACATCTGACGAAGCGGTAGAAAAGCCGCCATTGAGTGCATCTGACCATTGCATGACTGTGCGGACACTATTTCTCCCCTCAAGTGAAAGTCTTCACCCATCCCAATTTCTTCGCCATAGCGTAGCAGAGGTGTCCCAGGTAAGCTGAATAGCAGACTGTATGTGAGTTCAATCCGACGGCGTTCGCCTCTTAACGAACTCGACAAAATCTCCTAGTGTCCCCAATCGTGGATCAACGTTGTAGTAGTCCATGACATCGTAGCCGTTATCTCGATTGGGAGAAGGATAAAACGGTAATAGCCATAAACAGGTAATTCCCAGTCCAGAAAGATGATCTAGACACTTAGTTAGTCCTTGGAAATCGCCAACACCATCGCCGTCTGAGTCCATGAATGTCTCAACATCTAAGGAGTAAAAAATTGCATTCTTATAGCAAAGATTTTGCATTTTTGATAAAGAGTAGAATCAAAAGTGTATTTTTTTTATCAGCGAATTTATAAATTAGTAATATGTCGATAGCGAGCCTCAATTACGGAATACATACCGTAAGCAATCAAACCCAAAGCCACCACACCTAAAATCCAGGGGCCAAAGGGCTGCTTTGCCAAAGCTGCTAATGCACCAGCTAATCCCCTAGCTTGAGTACCATCCAATTGAATTGCTGCCACTATCATAAAAATGCCGATGATACCAAAAACAATGCCACGAGCAGCAATCCCAAACCTACCCAGACGCATTGCCCAAATTTGCTCGGTCTGACTCATTTGATAAAGTTTAAAATGGTTGCAAAATTTGCCTTTATATGATTGATAAAGGTAAGAAATTCCAACAGCAATCACTGTCAAACCCAAAAACACTACTAACCATCGCCCAAAAGGTTGATTTAAAAAATATATCGTCCAATCTTCGACTGAATCGCTATCGCTACTACTTGAACCCATAATAATTAGTTTTATAGATGTCACAGCCAAACTGAAGTAAGCGATCGCGCTAAAAGCATAGCCCAGACGCTTGACAATTCGTTTAGCATTCATTTTTTTACCGGAATGTTCGGGATCGAAAATAGTTTGCACAAAACGCCAGAGTGCATACCCAATCAGCCCAAGGGTGACGATAGCGAGGAGAAATTTACCGAAAGGCTGGGTGACAATCGTCTCTAACGCACCACTAGTATCTGTAGTTTTGCCACCAGAACCAAATGCTGCCTGTGCTGCTAGCAAACCCACGATAAAATAAACTAAACCTTTTGCAGCATAGCCTAATCTTGCTAATCGCTCAACCCAAAGAGAAGAAGCTGCTTGTCTTACTGGCTGTTTAATGTTTTCAGGAAATGGATCACCTAGTGCCATATTTTTATTTATTCAGGTTGGGTTAGGACTAAATATTTTGAGCCTACCCCAAAATTTATTCTGTTAATAATATGCAGATTCCGGCAATTTTCTACATCCTCCGTAGTAGATAAATATGTCATAGACCTGATTAGCATGGCTTGTCCTGCGTAATTTTGTTTCCTTTTCGTTTTGATTCTGCAATTAAGGCGTAAAATCGAGCCAGAATTTTATCCCAACCTTTATCAATCAAAGGTCGAATTTGTTTTTGGCGAAACTCAAGTGCATCAATCTCTGAACTTGATAACAAAGCATCAACAGTATCCGGTCTTAAGACAGTGATGCGATCGCTTGTTGCGGGATGAGTACTCAAAAATGCCGGCAGCGATATGCCATTTCTTATGGCATATATCCCAGGTTTCCACTCAATTCAGACTAAATCGGCGCTCAGAAAATAAATTTCTAACTCAATATGTTTGAAGTGGAATTGTCCGCCTCTCTTAGTTGCTTTAGCCTAAGGCACGCCTGAAGCATTAACAACTACAAGAGGTTCACCGCGAAAGAACCGTGCATCACTAACCGTGAATGAACTCGAACCAATTTTCTGACTTACTCTGCTTTTAACTGTTACAGAGTTCCCGATAAATTCGTCAGTGTTTTCAGCAATTTTAGATGTATTAGTGATAATTGCCTTTGCCTCAAAAAAGCTACAACTTCTCACTACCATAGCCATGACTACCAGGAAAACTAATACCCCTGTTTGACCTAGAGCCTGTAAGAAATCTCCTCTTTGGGAATTATCATTCATTGCCCTTATGGTTATTTGTCTTGCGGGTATTCATGTAAAGCTTTCCTGATAGCTATAGAATATTTTATTGTGGAATTGCTGAGGGATATACCTCTGTTGCAACTAATACAGGTTTATTAGTGTATTCTGCTTCTAGCTGCTTTTGTAAAGTTAAATCCCATTTCAGGTTATATTCTCGTTCTAGTTCAGCTACAACAAACGGACGCAACACACCTGTGACTGCAACTTTCTCACCTTCATTGACAGTTGCTTTGGGAGTACCGGCACGGATCACTAACAAGTCTTGTCCACCAAATAATTTGTCTTCGTCTAAGGTGAAAGAATTGGCATTTCTGATGTTTTCTACTTCACCTGTCACTGCCAAGTTTTTACCGTAGTATAGTTGAGGGTTTGTGGTAAGTTCACCTGGTTTAGGAGCAAGTGCAATTGATTGAGCGATAATTGCAGGTTGGGTTTCGTACTCTTTATACAAGTTTGGATCTAAGCCCAAGTTGTAATCTCGATTAATATCTGCAATCACAAAGTTACGAACTGGGCCTGTCGCTTGAATTGGTGTATTTGGGGCAGTAGGCAAGGTAAAAGTTTTACCCGAAGCATTTACAACTAAAATTGGTTTAGCACTAAAAAATTGCTTATCGGCAATTGTGAAAGTTGACGGCCCCAATTTTCTGACAGGTGTACTTCTAATTGTTACAGTTTTGCCAATCAGTTGGTTTGTATTATCTGCAACTTCTTCTGTAGTCACATTGGTTTCTGGTACTGCGGCTTGTTGATCTAAGTTGTTGGTACAACTTCCAAGCAGCATTGCAGATATTGCTAAAGCAATAGTTCCTTTAGAACTCCATTCAGTTTGCATAAAGTTAACCATTTCAAAATCTCCATTTGGGTTGACTAAATATCAAGTTCAGATCATGACTTATTATTCAAAAGCTTTTACATCAGTCCTAGTGATAATTTTTCAACTGAACCTGATATTATTGAACGATCACAAAACTTTTGATTTGTTGTAATCAGCGTTTTAAGGCGTTCAACATTTTTGCGGTGAATTATATTAATTCAAAAAGACTTGACCATCTTTTTGAATTCTCAATACGCCTTGATTGTCATCGAAATTGGTTGTTTCATCTAACGAAACTGCGAGTGTCCCTTCAGAAGTAGATGTGGGCATAACTTTAAGCAGTCCACCATCTTGACGTACCAAGGTAATACTGATAGGTGTTGGTAAGTTACGTAAGACAAATTCTTGTCCACCTGCAAGATATCGAGGTTGGGTCTGACCGATTGCTTGATAAGAGATACCAGCGTTAGTGTTATTTTTCAATTTCACATCGACTGTATCTGCTGTTGGTGTAATAGTTGCAATCGCACTTTGCCGACTTTCTGGAGTAGGTGGTTGTATAACATTTATGCGTCTTCCATTCATAGGATAGGCAGGAACCATATTACTCTGGGAACCAGTAGTTCCCTGTTGTCCTCCGAATCTTAAAGTTGCAGCATTTGGTGGACATCCTACTGGAACCATAACTCGATTGCGGTGTGGTTCTTCGTAGAAAATACTAGGGCAAGGATTAATTTGGGAAGTTTGCGGCTGTGCTACTGCTGATTGAGTAATTGCAGAGAACCCGACTAGCAGAGTTCCAAAAATTGTTCCTACTAATCCAACTTCTTTTAAAGAAGAACGATTTAGTTTGTACATAACTACCTCCTGACAGTTTCATTTTTGCTTGTTATTTGAAAGTTCAAATATTGACATTTAGTGAAAGATTAGAGAATATTTTTAGTTAGCCTATTAACTATTCTTGCAATAATCTTTTAGGTCTAGGGAAAATTGATCTGCTCAACCAAAAGAGGAGAATGAAAACAGACAGTCTGTATTTTTGGGTTAGATATCTATGGTGGAAAAGTAGAGCAGAATCTTAATACATTTGGCAAATACTATTTTAGATATAGGTTAGTACTTCTATAGCCATAGCTGGCAGAATCAAATCAATACTGTGCCCATTACTCTTCTAACCAATAAAGTAGACCTAGAGAAGTAACTCCCCCAAAAAAGTGAGCGCCAATCATGTTGACGTTTGCTAACATTACAAAAATGTCTAGCGAACGAATTACATTCTCTGGCTGATAAATTGCAACACCTTGAGGTTGTGCTACTGCTTTACCCAAAATGATTGAAACCGTCACTTCAGAAGCAATAAAAGCTATTAATAAACCTACCAAACTTACAATTAATCCAATTCGTAAATTTTGAATTACGTCTTCCTTACTGGGATGGTTTTGAGAATTTGGTGTTTGTAAAAGTTTAGCCATTTTTCGATAACGCAAAGCCCAATAGACTCGAAAGCACAGCAATAAAATACCAACAATAGCCAAAAATATTCCAAACCCTATGCCTGCATTGCTTGTCTGAGTAGTAATGTTACGGCTAAAACACGCCAGCAATACAGCAATGCCAGAAATACCACCAAGTACTAATTGTACCCAAAAAGTAATTCGACTTACTAAACGCAATGTAGCAGCAAATTTTTGCTTGCTTGGTGGATGTGAAAGTGATTCTAAATTATTTATCATATATAATATACTCCCTAAGTAGATGATTTAAGTAAATATAAGACGTTGGAGTTTAACTTCATCTTTTATATAAAACTCACAAATTAATGTATTTACTTTTTGGAATATTAGTTGTTTTACTGAAAAGAAATTTATCTTAAATTCAGAACTAATATTTATTGATTTAGTTCTAAATTAGAGAGTAAAAGTGGAAAACTAGTGGAGGATATGTATTTTCGGAAAAAACTACGACTTAAGAAAGAGACTACCAAAACTATAGATAGACCCTTTTTTTCCAAGGAAATCTACCTGAAAGTAGAGAGACTACTATCGCAAGGCGGAAGTCAAAAGTCAAAAGTCAAAAGTCAAAAATTTTAGAAGACAGGCTTTTGAACGATTTGAAATAGTTGCTTTATTTACGCCGCGCTGTACTACAGTAATCCTATTTCTGGTATCCAGCTTTTCACAAATCATTTAGGACTGCTATAGTATTACTTAATTCATGAATAGCTAAACTGGAAACACCAGATTTTGTAATATACTTTAGCTCAAGGCTGCTGCTACTTGAACAGCTAGTTTCTGAGGATTAAATGGTTTACTGATTATGCCTCTGACACCTAGATTATTAAATAGACTTTTGTCATTATTACGTCCTCTTGCTGTAAGTAAAATCACAGGTATATGTTTAGTTGTTTGATTAGCCTGTAGTTTTTGAAAAGTTGTCAAACCATCCATATCAGGCATCATTACGTCCAAAAGTATGGCATCGGGTTGAGATGACTGAGCTAAGAACAATCCTTGATTACCTGAAGTAGCAGTCAACACCTCCCAGCCCCCCATTATTTCTAGACAAGTCTGAATCAATTGACGGATGTCATCTTCATCATCAATCACTAAGATTTGCTTAGAGGTCATCGTTATTATCTTCCTGTTTTAAATTATTATTACTTAGTGCTTTAATTCTTCGAATGTATGTAATGAGGGGCATTGTTTAAAACTACCATCCTCTTAAAATTAATTTTTAATGGTAAAACTTGAAAGTGGAAAACTAGAGTAGAAGTTTAATAAACAGATGGCATAACCAGAAGTAATAGAAAATGTGGAGATTGACACGATGGGCTTCTCTTCTCCTATCGGAGAGGCTGCGCCAACGAGAGGCTTCTCTTTCAGAGACGCGAACGCGAACACCAATGCTAATGCCAACGCCCCGCCTTTCCTACGGGGACGCTAGGCGATGGTCTCCGACCGACCGGAGGCCATCGCAACTACAAGGCTATAGCATTGCATTCTTAACGGTTTTACTAGCTTTACTGCTGACACTGCTTCTATGGCAGCTACACAGGCTGAATTCTATTTACCCACTGTTTTTAGCTGCTGTCATGGTTAGTTCCTGGTATGGTGGTTTCAACCCAGGATTGTTGGCAACTTTTTTGTCTGCTATTGTCTGCGTTTACTTTCTTTTGCCCCCTTTTTATTCTCTGGCTGTTACTGGGTTCAGTGTAATAGGGTTATTTCAGTTTGTGCTGGTAGCAGTGTTGATCAGCTCACTTAACTCCGCACTGCGCCAGGCGCGATCGCAAGCTCAGAAAAACGCGCAAGCCGCCCAGCAAAATTACGAGTCTCTACGTCAAATTCAAGACAGTCTGCGCCAAAGTGAAGAACGTTATCGATTGTTAATAGAAGGAGTAACTAATTACGCAATTTTTATGTTAAATCCAAACGGTAACTTTACCAGTTGGAACATTGGAGCCGAACGTATTTTAGGCTATCAAGAAGCGGAAATTATTGGTCAACCTTTTGAGCGAATTTTTTCACCCGAAGCAATTGAGCGCGGACAACCACAACAAGTATTAACAAAAGCCGTAACTGAGGGTTTTTCTAAGGAAAATCGTTGGCATCTCCGTAAGGACGGTAAATTTTTCTGGGCGCATTGTGTAATCACACCTTTACGAGATGAAAATGGAAATCTGCGCGGCTTCTCTAAAATCATGCAAGATATTACTGAGCGCAAACAAGTTGAAGAAGAAAAGGAGCAACTGCTGCTACGAGAACAAGCCGCACGCGCTGTTAGCGAAGCGGCACAAAGTGCAGCAGAAGCTGCAAACCGTTCCAAAGACGAATTCTTAGCAATAGTATCCCATGAATTACGTACCCCCATGACTGCAATTATTGGTTGGGCTGGGATGTTGCAAACGGGTGCGCTAGATGAAGCTAAAGTAACTCTTGCATTGGAGATAATTGAACGCAACGCTAATTTACAAATGCAACTTATTGAAGACTTACTTGATATTTCGCGTATTGTTAGAGGAGAACTTTCACTCTCCATTGATTTGGTACATTTAGTAGAAGTAATTACAGCCGCAATCGAAGTTGTACAATCACTGGCAGATGCTAAGAGTATTCAAATTGAAACTATACTTGACACTTCAATAGAAAAAATTTCGGGTGATTCAGATCGCTTGCAACAAGTTGTGTTAAATCTGCTCACCAATGCAATTAAATTTACACCCGACGGTGGACGAATTAAGGTGCGGTTGTCAAAGGAAGTGTGGAATAGGGAGTGGGGAGCAGGGAGTGGGGAAGAGTTTTCCCAACCCTCAATTCCTAACTATGTTCAAATTCAAGTGAGTGATACAGGGCAGGGTATAAGTGCTGACTTTCTACCTCACGTATTTGAGCGCTTTTGCCAAGCAGATAGTAGTCATACTCGGTCAAATAAAGGACTAGGTTTAGGGCTAGCGATCGCCCGTCATGTGGTAGAACTGCATGGTGGCACAATCCAAGCCCAAAGCCAAGGAATAGGGCAAGGTGCAACATTTACAGTCAACTTACCCATTTTAGAAGAAAGCAGACAAGAAAGTCTTTCCCCCCCATCTCCCCCATCTCCCTTATCCCCCAACCTCCTTACCAACTTGCGAGTGCTGGTTGTAGATGACGAGGCGGATGTGCGGCAGTGGATTACCGCAGTACTCGAAGAGTCTGGAGCGAAAGTTAGTACTTTTAGCTCTACAAGACAGGCACTTGAGGCACTAGAAGAATTACATCCAGATGTGTTAATCAGCGACATTGGGATGCCAGGCGAGGATGGCTACGCGCTGATGCGTAAAATCAGAGAAATTGAAGCAGAACAAGGCGGGCGGATTCCTGCTGTTGCACTGACGGGGTATGCCAGGGTAGAAGATTACAAGGAGGCATTAGCAGCAGGGTTTCAGCTACATATTGCGAAACCAGTTAGAGCAGCTGAATTAATTGCCGTTGTTGCCAGCCTGGGTAAAATGTCTGGTAAAATCTGAGCAATTTTTTAAATATAGACAAAATCAGAAATTGAGCGATTGTAGAGACGCGATTCATCGCGTCTTTACCCAAGGATATAATGCAATCATTAATTGAATTGGTATTAGATAGGGCGAATCTGTTGCTTAAACCTTGCCTTTGATAGATGTCATATAAAACTGAAAAGGGCATAACCTAAGTTATATAAATTTGATTACAGCGCTCACGGTTGCTTCTACAAGCAAACATTTTCATGAGAATTCTGTTGGTTGAAGACGATGATTTGCTTGCTCAAGCTGTAGCAAGATATCTTACCAAACAAAATTATGTGGTTGATATTGCTGCTGATGGTGAAGCCGGTTGGGAATTGGTTAATGTCTGTCACTATGACCTGATTGTGTTAGATATTGTTCTACCAAAGCTAGATGGCATAAGTCTTTGCCGACAATTACGGCAGTCAGGTTATCAAATGCTGATTCTTCTTTTAACGGCAAAAGAGACTAAAACTGATAAAGTTATCGGTTTAGATGCCGGAGCAGATGATTATGTAGTCAAACCATTTGATTTTCAAGAGTTATCAGCTCGGATTCGTGCTTTATTACGTCGAGGAAATACTTCTTTACCTCCTGTTTTGGAATGGGGAGCCTTGCGTCTCGATCCTAGTACTTGTGAAGTGACTTATGCAGACATTACACTAAATTTAACAGCAAAAGAGTTTAGCCTTTTAGACCTTTTTTTACGTAACAACCAGCGCATCTTTAGCCGGAGTGCCATTGTAGATCAACTTTGGAGCGCTGAAAAAGATCCACCTGAAGAAAATACGATTAAATCTCATATCAAAAGTTTACGGCAAAAGCTAAAAGCAGCAGGTGCTAACTATGATTTTATAGAAACTGTCTATGGAATGGGTTATCGTTTAAAAGCTCTAGATCGTGAGCAAAGTTGCCCGAAACCTGAGCCGGAAATAGATTTAAAACAGCAGCAAATTCTACTAACAGCCATTGCTCAAGAGCGGGAAAATTTCAAAGCTAAGGTTGGTTCGCGCATTGCAGTATTGAAACTAGCAGCTGATGCTTTAAGAAAAGGTACACTTGACGCTCAATTGCGGCAAAAAGCAGAGCAAGAAGCTCACAAACTAGCTGGTTCTTTGGGTAGCTTTGGCTTTCCAAAAGGTTCGTTATTAGCCAATGAGATTGAAGATTTACTTCAAAATCAAAAATCTATTAGCCAAGCTAAATGTTTTTATTTAGATAAGCTCTTGATGGAGTTGCAACGAGAGCTAGAAAAAAGCACAGTTGAACAAACCCAAAATCTACTATTAGTAATTAGCAATGATCAACAAGTAGTTGAGGAATTGATAAAGGAGGCTGAGAATCAGGAACTACAAATTAAAGTTGCTACTAATCTCACCGCCGCCAAAAGTATAATCTCATCCTTGAACCCCGATGTGGTGCTACTTGATATTGATATTCAGAAAGACAGCTTGAAATTAATAAGAGAATTATCCCAGCGAACACCTATGGTGGGCGAAACGCCAACGCCACAACTACCTGTGTTAATTTTTACAGAGCGAAATGATTTTAGCGATGCCTGCGGCGGGCTTCGCCTACGCCTAGAGGTTGCACGATCTGGGGGACGTGCTTTTTTGCAAAAATCCATGTCTCCTAACGAAATTTTGGAGTCAGTGGCCCAAGTTTTACAGCAAACTCGTATTACTAAAGCGAGAATAATGGTTGTAGACGATGACGCACAGACATTAACTGTTATACAACAATCTTTAGAAGCTTTAGGACTTACTCTAAAAATTCTTGAAGATCCACACTACTTCTGGGATAATCTGACAGAATTTTCTCCAGATTTGCTAATTTTAGATGTGGAAATGCCTCATATTAATGGCATTGAACTTTGTCAGGTAGTACGTAACGATCCGTACTGGAAGTTTTTACCAGTACTGTTTCTGGTTGATAATTTATCAGCAGATATTGTTGAGCAAATATTTGCGATCGGTGCTGATGATTGTCTAAGTAAAACTGCTAAAAACTCACAAATAATTACTTGTATATTGAACCGTCTAAACCGAACAAAACTAGTTATGAATATAGCTTTAGTAAATAGACCTCTTGCATAAGTCGAATAGACCCCCCTTATAAAGAAACTTGAAATATTGCGCCCTCCCCAACACATCGGGTAGGGTTGGGGAGGGGTGATTCAAGGATTTTTGCAAGAGGTCTAATAAAAAGTATTCATAGTTATTTCAAGTCTTAAATATTATGTCATTTAAATGTATGTCTCAGTTTGCGAATGATTTGCCTCTGCATTACGATTTGTCCAATTTCGCAACGCCCAAAGGCTAATTAAAGCTGCTAATCCAGCCCCCAAAGAGTCCATCACTAAATCAATAATGGTGTCATCCAAGCTTTCAATTACTTGGGTATTAAGAATTTTGCCAGCAGACCATTCCGTGACTTCCCACAAAGCACCAATAGCAATTCCAAAACTAGTAATTGTCACTAAATACAAAAGTGTATGATTCCGAAATATATTCAACATTGAACCATAGACTAAAAAACTAAGTGCCAGGGTAATTGCAGAAGTCGTATAAGCATGAACAATCTCGTCATAGGGGCCTGGCATACCAAATAAATTCCACACCCAACCAGTAGCATTGAGCAATGCAGCCAAGACAAACAAAAAATCAAATAAAGTGGGTAATTTATCATCTCGGATGACAAACACAAAGGATACAACAAGGAAAAAAGCGAGACCCAAGGCATTTGACCATTTACCTTGAACTGCTGCGGCTATGACAAAAATTGTTAGTAGAGCCTGTCCTATCCATGCGATAATTCGATAACCTTTCCAATTCAGAATTTTCATAGTTATTACCTCAAAAATATTAATTTAAAACGCCATTATTCTGATTAATCCCAATCCTTATTATTGTCATCATTATTTAAATTTTTAATGACCTGATAATAACTCTCTTCTACATCTTTGCGGTCTTGTTCTTGTGATAGCTCTTCACGGCTATCTTGTAAAATCATGTCGGCATGATGGTGCAGGCTTGCTTGATATTTAGAATTATTGGTGTAAGTAGCAATTGCAGCTATAGCTTCTAACAAACGAATAGTTACTCCTGCATCCGACTTTCCATACTGCCGAATTTGGTTAAAAGCACGATCAACCAATCCTTGAAAATCGACTCCTTCGGCAATGAAGCGCAATTTTTTATTTTTATCGTAGCGGTAGGGCGAAGGGAAATCTCTTTGAACTAAGTGGCACAGTCCTGCGCTAATTCGGTCAATACAGCGAATTGCAGTAAATGGATCGTTTATTCCAGGGGAAATGGCACGCAGAGCAATTTCTACTAATTGATCGATTGGAAACTCTATATCCTGTTGTTCTGTACGTTCTTTGCCCAAAATAAAAGCATCATTGATTTGTTTGGTAAGTTTTTTATTTACTTTCTTTCCAGGAAAAACCAATGCTAAATCGCTACCTTGAATTAGAAATTTCCCCGGTCTAATCTTAAGGCGTACTAGCAAATTATGTTTACAAGCAATTTCCATCAATTCTTCGTCATCAATTGCTTGTAAATAACCAGTGCCATTCGCTCGAATTGGTAAAGCTTCCTCCTCAAAAGACATTGGAATTTCTTCAACTCCTTGTCTGTATTCTGGTTCACCATACCCAATCTTTTCGGGGAATAACCGTTCAATTGCTGAATGTAAATCATCACTAACATTTTGGATTACGTAAGATGCCTGAATTATGGTTGAAGCATGATGGATAAAATAGATTAATATACCAATGCTAATAATTGCCAGTAAAGTGCCGACTGTAACCGAAAGTTGTGGCACATACTGTTCGTATCCATCTCCCTCTCCATGAATTGTCCGCAGTACAAGCAAGCAGTAGATGAACGTACCAATAAATGTGCCTAGTACAATTTGATTACCTGTATCCTGCATAAAATTACGCAGAAGTCGCGGCCCGAAATTGGAAGCAGCCAACTGAAGCGCCACAATTGTAATTGAAAAGGCTGTAGCAGCAACGCTAATCATCGAACCTGCAACCGATCCTAACAGCGATCGCGCTCCATCAGCTCCACCTGTGTAAACCCACCAATAATCAATGTCTACCTTGCCTGTACGGTCAAGATTAAGCATTGTGAAAGCCAAAGCAGTAGCTACCACCGCCATAACCGTCGGTATGAACCAGTAACTTGAGTGGAGCTGATCCCAAAGTTTGCTTAACTTGACATTTCTCATTGTTCGTTGCTTTGAGAATCTACTTTACCGTTGTTATCTTCTGAGGAGCGTGCTTGAGCAAGTAACCTAAGCGAATCGCTGATGCGGCGAGGCTTCGGTACTTCACCTTTACCTGCGGGCCAACCTTCACGCTGACGGGAACGGTTTCCATCTGTCTCTTCTGTCTGGTCGTGGAACAGAATTTGTTGAGTTGGGAAAGGTAAGTCAATGCCGTTTGCAACAAGCGTTTTCTTGATTGCAGTAATCACTTTATCCCGCGAAATAAGATTATCTGCGCGTCGTGGTGGATGAACCCACCAACGCACACGGATGTTAACAGTGCTTTCGGCAAGTTCCATTACTAGTACATCAGGAGCCGGATCTTTTAAAACTTCATTTACACTAAGCATTGCGTCTAGCATTAACTGCTTGGCACGGTCAATGTCATCGTTGTAACCAATGCCAACATCGTATTCTAATCGTCGGTTATCAAAGGCAGTGTTTACAGTTACCGAATTAGTAAACAATTCCGAGTTAGGAATGACAATCCGCCGACCGTCATAAGTTCTGATTGTTGTCGCGCGTGTCTCGATATTTTCGACAGTTCCCTCAAAGCCTTTAAAAACAATTTGGTCATCAATTTGAAAAGGTTCAGTCAGCAGAATTAAAATTCCAGCTAAGAAATTTTGCAAAATATCGCGGAAAGCAAAACCAATTGCAACACCACTAATTCCCAAAAGTTGTATCAAATCACCAGCTTGAAATGTAGGAATCACAATGGAAAGGGCGATAAACAACCCAATCAAAATTGTTAGGCCTTGTGCTAACCTTCCTAGTACTAATCCTAGATTTCGAGCAGAACGACGGTTGCGAGTTAAGCGCTTGACCAGTGCCTTAATTCTGCTAGCAATAAACAAAAAGAAGATGAAGACAATTAACCCTAATAAAATGTTTGGTAGCAAAGCTATCAAACCGTTAATCATGCTTTGAATCTTATCCCAAGCTGTGGATATTTCTGCATTCATGAAGTTTCCTCACTAGTTAATTTTTTCTAACGTCAACGCTCTAAATTCTGATGCAATAATTCTTGAATTTCCCCCCGCAATGCTGCGATTTCTTTGTGAAGCATTTGAATCGATTTCGCTCCAGCTAACTCTGCTTCATCATCATCGGCATCACGACCAATAAAAAACGTTGCCAGAGTTGCAGTGACATAACCAAACACGGCAAACGCATATAATGCTAAGAAAAAACAAAGCACCCGTCCTTCGGGCGTTTTGGGCGAATAGTCAGAACCCATCGTTGTCATTAGCATGGCTGTCCACCAAAAAGCAGTGCTGTAGCTGTGCAGCCCTGATTCCACAGGAACTTCGTTTTCAAATGTATACATCCCTGCTGCTCCTACTACAGTAACGATCATTGTTAACGCCACAACATAACCAAACCCTCGACGGCTAATACTTGCTCCTAAAACCCGCATCCCTCGATTAGCACGAGTCATAACTCGCAACAGTTGTAGCCCTCGCACAGCCCGTGCTGTTCTTAATACCCGTACCACCCGTATAATCCGAAAAGTACGCAGCGCTGGTAACACCAAAGAAATAGCTGTTAGCCAGTTGCTTTTGATATAGTCAGGTTTATGAGGAGCGATCGCTAGTTTAAGTAGAAAATCTAATATAAAAATAATCCAAATAGTGATGCTAAAGGCTTCCAGTAAAGAGTTTAATCCCCAGATGATCTCGATGATGAATAATGCTAGCCATACAAAGCCCAGCACCAGCATTGGAATTTCTAACCAATCTTCCAACTGTTGCAAGACTTCATTACGTTCTTTTTCTAGGGCTTGTTTTTTTGAAAGCTTTGAACTACTCATAAATGGTCTTATTGTTTACTAGCAGGTGTTTCTAGCACATTGACATCAACTAAAGGTGTCACATTAAAGTCCTGTTTCAATAATTGAGTTTGAATTGATTGGATGAGGCGATCGCGTATTTCTTCACTAGACGCTGTAACTCCCGGTTGACGCTGCACATAAACAACAGATAGCAGGGTATTTTGCCCTTCAATATTGGATCGTGTAAAGCGCACATTCGACTCGACTAATTTTGCTAAACCAACTTGTTCCACAGTTTTCTGAACTTGGGCGTTAGCACGTTGGGCAAGGCTAGAGCGTTGTAAATTGGGAGAATTAGAGAACTGCCAAGTTAGTAAACCTGCCAACGCTATGACAGTGATCACCAAGGCAGAAAAGAATACCCGTTTTTTACCACGCTGATAGCGAGTTTCTTGAGCAGACAGCCCGAATACTCGGAACAAAAGTGCTGCTGAAAAATTAATACCGCATAGTTGCAAAAACAGTAAGAATAGCTCCGAAATTACCATGTCCCATCTGCCAATTGCGCTTGCCATACCGATAATTCCCGCAGGTGGAGCTAAGGAAGCGGCAACTAGCATCCCGGTTGCTGCCCCAGATACTAAACTACTCCGTTCTGACTGCACCAAGTTGAGCGCTCCTGCTGCTCCGGCTGCCAATGGCAAAATCACTGCGACTGCTGAAACTTGGCTACTTTCTACCATTAAACTAGTGGGAATTTCTTGCCGTAATATCAGGCTAAGTAGCCAAGTAGTGGCAATTGTGACTGCTAAAGCGGCAAAATATCGTAAAATACTCCGTCCTAAGAGTTTGCGATCGCCCCATGCAGTAGCGATCGCTGTATTCATTGCCGGGCCTGCAAACGGTGCAATCAGCATTGCCGCCACCAGCAAGTAAGCTGTACTAGTATACAAGCCAATCCAGACTACAAAGCCTGCCAGTGCTGCATAACTAAGAAAACCTCGCCAAGAGGCAACACTTTGCAAACCAGAAAGAAAAATCTCAATCGGACTGCGTTCTTCCACATCTACAACTTGTTGCGGCGCTTCCAATGCAGGGGGTTGCAGAGTCATCACACCAGTTGGTATGAGCGTAATTTGTACTTTGGGCAAGTCTTGCAACTTCTCCAGAACTTTGCCAACTTCTCGATTAGAAACATGAACAATCACTACATCAATCGGTTCTTCTGCATTTCCTTCAAATCGAGCTAGATTTGTGCCGTTATGAGATTTGGCAATATCGATAATAGCTTTTCCATTTCCTCGTGGTACTTGGATAATGAGTTGGCGCATTTTACCCCCCTGCCGCTAAGCATCTTGCGTTTTCAGACAATAACTCAACTACCCAAAGAAAGATTTTTTGAAAGATGTATCTCATATTTAATTAACACTTAATTTTTATCCGTAAAATTGGTACATAGTAAAACAATTGCTGCTTAAGCTAGTAAAAAAGGTTCTATAAGGAAAATTTCATTAATTTATCGTTTGAGACTTAGATTAAATCTAAATAGTGGAAAAGCCGTGGAGAACTCCGCTATATTTTTATTCTCGAAAGCAAGCTTTAGTTTTATTACTTAGACTTAATTTTTTTTTATTAACATGAGCTGTTACTAAAACATTAACGTTTTTGATATTTTCATTATTGCGTTATCTATACCTAAGGTAATAAATATAGTCATTCTTTAGTAGTATTTTAAGCTGTAGGAGAAATTTCTCCACTAAATCTCCACTATTTGTTAATAACTATTGAAGTATTAGAAATAATAAATAATTGAGAAAACAGGGGGCACGGATCATGACACAGTTAACTAAATTAGTGTCAGCAGGTGTATCTTTACTAACTTTAAATTTAACAGTACTTGCAGTTGGAGCATTAGATACCTATGCTCAATCTTCCCCTACAAATACCTTTAGTGATGTTCAACCTAATTACTGGGCACAGCCATTTATTCGAGGTTTGGCTGCAAGAAATATTGTAACTGGATATCCTGATGGTACATTTCGACCAGAACAGCCAGTAGACCGAGATGAGTTTGCAGCAATTATTCGTAAAGCTTTTGACCAACCACCAACTCGCCAAATACAAAGTGGTGCTGTATATAAAGATATTCCTACTAACTATTGGGCTACTCGTCCCATTGAAGAAGCATATCAACAAGGATTTATGACGGGTTATCCTGGTGGATACTTTCGTCCCAATCAATCGGTTTCTAAGGTTGAGGCTATAGTTGCTTTAAACAAAGGTCTGAATCTAACTACTGGTACATCAGCAGTTAGTGTACCCACAGTCACGCAAAGAGTAGTTCCCCAAAAAACCGCACAAAAAGCTGTAAAAAGACGTATAATGCCACTAGCATTTACTACTTTAATGCAGCCTTTATTAATATCAAAAGCCCCAGCTGTAGCAGCTAATCCTGTAAATCCTAATCGTCCTGCGTCATTTATTATTACTAACACTTACGCAGATGCTAATAATATTCCGCAATATGCAGTTGGAGATGTAGCAGCCGCAACTAAAGCAAATATAGTGGTCAATTATCCAAATCCTAAAGTTCTTAATCCAAGTAAATCTGCAACTAGAGGAGAGATTACAGCTTTAGTTTATCAAACTTTAGTTTCCCAAGGAAAGATAGAAACAATTGCTATTAATTTACCTGCCAATCAGTATATTGTTCGTACTCCTGTCAACAAACAAAATGCTCAATAAGTGCGAATTCCTCAAAGGCTTTTGCTGATTTAAGGTTTAATAACTTAGTTATAAGCCTCTATAATCTTATGCAGAGGTTTACTTTCGGTTTTATTAACCCTAATTTTTTGAAACCATTAATTCCACAATAATGATTTTTTGGACACTAATATCTTTCTTGAGAAAGAAGGAGTAAAAAATTATATCTTTACAATTGTAAATATAGATGTTGGAGGAAAAACAATATGGCCTTATATAAACTCGAAGACTTTGCTGGTAACTATGGTGATGCAGATTTTGATAACTATGAAGTTAGGGATTTTGATGTCTATTCAGACATAGATGACGATAAAATTGGCAGTGTCAAACACATTTTGGTGGATGATTCGGGTCGTATGCGCTATTTAGTTGTTGACACAGGTTTTTGGTTCTTTGGTAGACAAGTATTGTTACCAATTGGGCGTTCTCGAATCGGCTATAGCAATCGGCGCGTGTATGCTATTGGGCTGACAAGGGAGCAAGTAGAAAATTTACCAGATTTTAATGATTTGGAACAGATTGATTACGATTATGAGGAACAGGTGCGTGGAGTTTATCGTACTCCAATAAGACAAGCACCTTTAGAGACATTAACACCTGTAAATGCTCCACCAGTTTCTAGCGATCGCAATACATATACGTATGAAGATGAACCAAATCTTTATGATATGAATCAGCAGGATCATCAAAATCTGAAACTATACGAAGAACGTTTAGTTGCCAATAAATCTCGTGTTAAGACAGGAGAAGTATCTGTTGGCAAACACGTTGAAACTCAGACGGCAAGAATTGCTGTGCCAGTTGAAAAAGAACGCGTAATCATTGAACGCACTACTCCTAACGAAGCTGGTAGAACTGTATCGCCTGCTGAAGCTAACTTCCGTGAAGGAGAAGTTACTCGGATGGATCTTTATGAAGAAACCCCTGATATTCAGAAGGAAGCCGTTTTGCGTGAGGAAGTGAAAATTAAGAAAGTAGTTGAACAGGATACAGTTGAAGCCGAAGGTACTGTTCGTCGTGAGGAATTAGACATTAATACGAATGGTGAGCGGTTGCATGAAAAAAGAAGCTAAATGGCTTTGAGATAACTGCTAATTAAATATCCCCGCACTTACTTAGCTTTTCAAAGTGCGGGGCAATTTTTTACATTCAAAGAACCTATCCCACTAATAATATTTTGTTAATCCAGATGTGGATTGTAGCAAGGTCAATGAATGCGTCGATTTTCGGTAACTATCATCTTCTCACTTTTCTCGCCTGTTTCTAATTGATATTAGGCGTAATTTGTCAAATGGCTACAAGCGATCACAGTTGCAGGGCAAACGCATCTAAATTACTCTAGATCACAACCAACGTTAAGAACCAATGAAAAAATAAGTATTTCTCGTTTGGTTTAGTTTCCAAGACTCAAAGCCATGCCTACGACGGGCTGTGACGCTTTCTACGAGACGCTACGCGGACGAATACTCGCTAACGCTGCGCTATCGGTGACGCTTAAATCTTTATCAATAAACAAGCCTTAAGGCATCACCGTGCCAATCCGGAAAAACAGTACGAATCGAAAATTTCAAGTGCCTGAAACGACGATTTTTCATTCAAACTTGATCAAAACTAGCAGCATAATCATAGTATTTTCACCAAAATGATGGTAAAAATCACGTTTTGAAAAGCTTGCCCCATCTTGGTTTCAGCCAAGCGCGTACAAATTTACCGTTTTAGCAGGGTGATGCCTTATCCAGATCATGGCAATGGAGTTGTGACTCGTGGTAATTTTATACCAACTCAATATTCACATTGAATGAGAGATTATCAAGTGAGGCGAATTGATTTCCTAAGAAAGACAAGTTATTGCTAGAGGTATCGTAGAAAAAATCGCTAATCTTAGTAGTACCAAACCCTACTTTAGAAACTTGGATTACGTCGCCCTCAGCAAAGTTGTAATCTTTGATGATGTCAAGACCCTCTTTAGCACTGTTGAAAATAAACTTATCTGCACCAAAGCCACCTGTGAGAATATCCTTACCTTCTCCACCAATGATGGTGTCATTACCCAAGTCGCCAAAGATAATGTCATTGCCACCTCTACCATCAATTAGGTCATCCCCAGTCAGACCAGATAATTGATTATTTTGGCCGTCGCCCTTAATGCTGTCACTTTCATCTGTACCGATAACATTGTCAAAGTTGACTACATTGAATGTTAATGTTCCAAAATCAGGAATGTTATTGGCAGAGATAGTTTGAGCTTCTAGGTCAGCGATGATAGATACACCAGGCAAAGATTAAGACGTATCTATGGTATTATCGGCAACACTAGCATCAGCAATAACTGTTTCTACTTTAAAGATTTGATCTGTTGCCAATTCACCAGCTTTGGTAATTGTCCCTACACCTGACAGGGTGATGGCTTTACCTAGTTTGCTATAGTCTGCTGTATCAAAACCATTTCCGCCCTCAATGCTGTCCTTACCCTCACTGCCGTTGAATGTATCATCGCCGTCTTCGCCCCGCAAGATGTCATTGCCAGATTCACCAGAGAGGATGTCATTGTCTTCCCCACCAAAGAGAATATCATTACCAAATCCACCAAAAAGAGTATCCTTAGCTGAACCCGTCACTGGAGTAACAGCATCACCATCTAACAGATCATCGTAGGGGAAACGCACCTTATTTACTAATAAAATCTAAGAGAGATTTCAAAATGACATAGATAATTCCAAAAATCAATAAAATTATAAATAAAATAAATGAATTATTCCGAAAAAGTATGATGTAGCTTATCTGATGCTAAATCATTATTTATTTATACTAAAATAACTCAAGATTCGAGTTTATAAAACTATGTTCATCTAGAGGAAAAGTGAAACTCTTCCTAAATATTCAAATTTAATTTCGATATATTAGTTTATGCTAATGCTAAAACTCTTGCTAAATAATTATTATCCAGCCCAGCAAGAAACTGTTTATTTTTTATTCCACGTTTGACACGCTTCTCTTGGCCTAAAAGATTGATTGCAATATGTCTGAGAATTGCAAAATTCTGTGGAGCATTATCTTTTCTAATGCGACAGTCATCTTCCTTCAAGGCGACATCTAATATCCAATGTAATGAATTCTCAATCCCCCAATGACTGCGAATAGAATTACCAAACTGTTTAGCATTCGACTCAAGGCTACTGATAAAATAATGGGTTTCAACCGTTGTTTCACCATTTAATGAACGGACAGATTCTACCATCCCAACACTATTAAACTTTGACCAAACGAAATCTGGGTTAAGCTGAGATCCCATTTGAGATAACATCACGTAATTGCGGATTTCATGACGACCATGCCCTGTTTCTTCTGTTTTATACGTGCTATGTGCAATCCCCTCAAACCCTGTAGCTATGCCTAAAGAGAATAGTTTTTCAACTTCATCATAAAGGTTGCCTTGGTTCTTCTTTAACGCAATTACATAATCTGCATTCTGCTGTGTTATTAACTTCACAATCTCTTTCTGGCAACCAATCGCATCAATTGTCACAATACATCCAGATAGCTCTAAAACCTTTAATAATTCTGGAATAGCTGTAATTTCATTCGATTTCTCATCTACTTTTACTTGCCCTAACACCAATTTATTCGTAGTTGCCCAAGCACTTACCATTTGGATTGCACTTTGCTCACTGCTTTCATCGTAAGAACGACGTAATGTTTTTCCGTCAATTGCAACAACTTCGCCATTAGTTATCCTACTTATGGATTTCATCCAACCAACAAAACATGACTGGAATTGTTGGGGATAAATTTTAAGTAAAAACTCGTGCAAATGTATCGTGTGACGGTATTCCATTTGGTAATTCTAAAAACGTTTTTAAAAACGAGTACTTGGCGCAACCATAAGTCTCTATTGCCACCCAACCATCCGCACCACAAATCACTGCACATACTGCAATGGTCATAATATCGATTAATTTATGCCGTTTGGTGCGATCTATTCGTGGATCTTCTATTTCCAAAAAATGGTCAGCAATCGTGATTTTTGGTTTGAGCTTCATAGAAGGAAGAATAAGAATGTAATTCTTCTTTGGAACAACTGTTAGAATACCATGTTCAATGAAGGGCAGCCGACGGCTGCCTCTAATTCCCCTATACAATGATTATCATTACCACGTAAATGAATATTTAATTTACTGAAAGCCTTATTTGATTTGGGTTTTGGTAATTTTTACTCTGATTCA
The DNA here is from genome assembly GCF_014696655.1 of Nostoc sp. FACHB-888. NCBI lineage: Bacteria > Bacillati > Cyanobacteriota > Cyanophyceae > Nostocales > Nostocaceae > Nostoc > Nostoc sp. FACHB-888. Next base: position 25,419 of record NZ_JACJQM010000072.1, read on the forward strand.
GGCTTGTCAATATTTAGATGCGTTTGCCCTAGGTGGTGATGGCAGCAGTGGTCAGCCATCTAGGTATTTTAGAGTCTCCTAAAGACCCGATTTCGCTCCAAAAGATTGCTGGTATCATCTTCTTGATCGCAGGTGTAGGGCTAGTTACATTTTCTAATGTTAAAGAAATTAGGTAGCCAACTGATTTCTTAAAGAGCTTTGATGCCAGCCTTTAGGAAACATAGCCTTGAGTAGCAATAATCTACCTTCAATTAAACTCATCTTAAGCAGAGTTAGTCTAGGAATGAAATGCTAGTAAACGTTACAACCAGTTCTGTAATCAACGCATCGGTTGAACAAGTATGGGCGAAAATCCGGGACTTTAATGGCCTGCCTGATTGGTATCCGTCTGTAATCGACAGCCATATAGAAAATGGTGAGCCTAGCGACAAAATAGGCTGTATCCGTAGTTTTAATCGTGAAGATGGACTGAACCTGCGGGAGCAATTACTAGGACTTGACGATCAAAAATATGTCTGCACCTATTTCCTGCTAGAGCCTAATAAGCCAATGGAAAACTACATTTGTACTATACGGCTGTTACCAATTACAGATGGCGATCGCACTTATATCGAATGGCTGGCAAACTTTAAATGTTTACCTGAAGAAGAAACCGAATTACGGCAGAATCTAGAACAGGTGTTTCAAGTCGGTTTTGATGCCTTGAACAAAATTTTCAGCAGGTAATATGGATTTTAGCAAACGAGCTTTTTTGAAAACAGCAATGGATCTGTCCGTTGCTGCGGTGGTGAGTCCGTTGGCAACAGATGCATCCCAAGTCACCAACCACACTACTAAGTTCAGCAAGAGTGTCTTCAAAAAAATTGCCATTGAGGAGGCTTTTGCAACGCCAGAATTATTTGATGAGTGGCGCAAATTCCTCATAAACGATGCTGAAAAAGAACCCGGATTCCAAAAATTGTACAAACCGTTTCTGAATAGCCCTGCAACTAAAGAGATCCGCGATCGCCTCACTGATGTTGGAGCCAGTCGCATTCGTGATATGGATCAATATGGAATTGACGTGCAAATACTGTCAATCACGTCGCCAGGTGTTCAAGTATTCAGTACCGACAAAGCTGTAGATATTGCCAAAAAGAGTAACGATCAACTAGCTGAATTCATCTCTGCTTACCCAGATCGATATGCTGGACTTGCCGCAGTGGCACCCCAAGCACCGAATGAGGCCGCCCGCGAGTTGGAAAGAGCAGTAAAATATCTGGGTCTTAAAGGTGCAATAATTAATTCCCACACTCACGGGGAGTATTTGGATCAATCAAAGTATTGGGTAATATTTGAAGTTGCCCAAGCATTGGATATACCAATTTACTTACATCCGAGAACACCTTCTCCAGATATGATAAAACCTTTTCTCTCATACGGTCTCGAAGGTGCTGGTTGGGGCTTTACTGTGGAAACTAGCACGCACGCGATGCGTTTAATCCTGAGTGGTTTATTCGATCACTTTCCCAAACTTAAATTTATTCTAGGGCATTTAGGTGAAGGTATACCGTTTTGGCTTTCCCGGATCGACGGTCGTTTTGCTAATGAAACTTGGACAAAAATGGATGATTCGAGTCAAGCAAAAAAGCGGCAAAAAAAACCAAGCGAATATTTCATGGATAACTTTGTTGTTGCCACCAGTGGGGTCAACTGGTCTCCAGCTTTGACGTTTGCGCTTTCAGTATTAGGTTCTGACCGTATATTGTTTGCCATTGACTACCCGTATGAATCCACTGCAAAAGCAGTTGAAGGTATAGATAGTACACCGATGAGCAATGTCGATAGAAAAAAAATATACCATCTGAACGCGGAAAATTTGTTTAAACTGAAAACCCTGTAAAGTATGGGTAAGTGTGCAGATCGTCATTTACGATGGCTGAAACCCTTATTTTTACGTTCGATTTCAAAAGTTTGTGGTTTACTTAAAATAAAGAAGTCCGAATATCTTCTCCCTATCTTCTATCTCCTGCCTTCTCTACACCACCCATGAAAGAACTTCAAAACATCCTCGCAGCTTTTGAGCAAAGTCAAAAGAAAGGTGAACTTACTGCTCTAGCCACCGTTGTCAAAACTAGTGGCTCTGTCTATCGTCGCCCAGGCGCTAGGATGTTGCTGACTGAAGAAGGGCAAATGATTGGCTGTGTGAGTGGTGGTTGCTTAGAAAGTGATGTGTTTGAAAAAGCCCAAGCCCTGATGTTTGCTGATGGAATTCCGGTTGTTGTCAACTATGATACTACTGTCGGCGATGATATTGTTTGGGGATTTGGTCTTGGTTGTAATGGTGTACAGGACTTACGCAACTGTCACAAGCAATGGCGCGGTGTAGCCGCGCCGTGCGCCAAACAACTAGGCAATAAACATGGGAACATTCGGACGTTTTAGTTGCT